>NZ_JBRRDR010000002.1:0-213260 GCF_056759755.1 Stenotrophomonas sp. STEN046 | reverse complement strand
GCCCCCCCCCCCCC
This sequence comes from Stenotrophomonas sp. STEN046, assembly GCF_056759755.1. NCBI lineage: Bacteria > Pseudomonadati > Pseudomonadota > Gammaproteobacteria > Lysobacterales > Lysobacteraceae > Stenotrophomonas > Stenotrophomonas sp. STEN046. The sequence continues at coordinate 213,246 of NZ_JBRRDR010000002.1, read as the reverse complement.
CCGCCCGCCCGCGCTGGGGGTGTATCCGCGTGTGCGGGCGGGCCCGGGGCGCGCCACGCCGGTTTTTGGGGGGGCCCCGCCCCGGCCCCGGGCGCTGCCGAGGCAGCTTATTTTTCGACGAACGCGCGTTCGAACACGTAGTGACCGGGCGTACCGATGCGCGGCGAGGTCTGGAAGCCACGGCTGTCCAGCACGCTGCGCAGGTCGGCCAGCATCTGCGGGCTGCCGCAGATCATCGCGCGGTCGTTTTCCGGGCTCAGATCCGGCAGGCCGAGGGTGCGCTGCATTTCGCCGCTTTCCATCAGCTGGGTCAGGCGGCCCTGGTTGGCGAAGGGCTCGCGGGTGACGGCCGGGTAGTACAGCAGCTTGTCGCCGATCATCTCGCCCAGGAACTCGTGCTCACGCAGTTCCTTTTCGAAGTAATCGCGGTAGGCCAGATCCTTTTCGTAACGCACGCCGTGGCACAGGATCACCTTCTCGAAGCGCTCGTAGGTTTCCGGGTCCTTGATCACCGACAGCCACGGCGCCATGCCGGTGCCGGTGCCCAGCAGGTACAGGTTCTTGCCCGGGTGCAGGTCGCTGATCAGCAGGGTGCCGGTGGGCTTCTTGCCGACCAGCACCTTGTCGCCCGGCTTGATGTGCTGCAGGCGCGAGGTCAGCGGGCCGTCCTGCACCTTGATGCTGAAAAATTCCAGGTGTTCTTCCCAGTTCGCGCTGGCGATGGAATACGCGCGCAGCAGCGGCCGCGCTTCGGTCTCCAGGCCGATCATCACGAACTGGCCGTTCTCGAAGCGGAAGCCGCTGTCACGGGTGAGGGTGAAACTGAAGTAGGCATCGGTCCAGTGGCGGACCTCAAGCACCGTTTCGGCGCCGAAAGCGGAGGACATGGGCGTATCTATCGGAAGTCGTCAGGGTCATTCTATCTCAAATGAGACAGGTTCTCATTAGGCGAAACGAGAGGCGTTCTCAGCGGTAGCCGGCCGCCTGCAGCTCGAACAGCTCGGCGTAGCGTCCTCCTTCGGCCATCAGTTGCTGGTGGGTACCGCTGGCCTCGATGCGGCCATCGGCCAGCACCAGGATGCGGTCGGCCATGCGCACCGAGGAGAACCGGTGGGAAATCAGGATCGCCGTACGCTTGTCCGCCAGTTCCCTGAACCGCTGGAACACTTCAAATTCGCTGCGTGCGTCCAGCGCGGCGGTGGGCTCGTCGAGGATCATCACCTGTGCATCGCGCATCCATGCGCGGGCGATGGCGATCTTCTGCCACTGGCCACCGGACAGATCCACGCCCTGCTTGAAGCGGCGGCCGATCAACTGGTCGTAGCGGCCGGGCAGGGCATCGATCACTTCCTCGGCCATGCCACGGCGTGCAGCATCGGCAATGCGCGCCGCATCGTTCATCGCCTCGACCTGGCCGACGCCGATGTTCTCGCCCGCGCTGAGGTTGTAGCGCACGAAGTCCTGGAAGATCACCCCCAGATTGGCGCGCAGGTCGTCCAGGTCGTAGTCGCGCAGGTCGCGTCCATCGAGCAGGATACGGCCCTCGTCGGGCTCGTACAGGCGCGCCAGCAGCTTGACCAGGGTAGTCTTGCCCGCGCCGTTCTCACCCACCAGGGCCAGCACCTCACCGGCGTGCAGCTGGAAATCGAGATGGCGCACCGCCCACTGCTCGGCATCGGGATAACGGAAACCGACATCCTCGAACACGAAGCCCTGGCGGATCGGGCGCGGCACGCTGGCCGCCCCTTCGCGCGAGTGGATTTCCGGTTCGATCTGGAAGAACGAATACAGGTCATCCAGGTACAGCGCCTGGCTGGCCACCTGCGAGAAGCCGATCAACAGCCCCTCCAGCAGTTGCCGCAGGCGCAGGAAGCTGCCGGCGAGGAAGGTCAGGTCGCCGATCGAGAAATCACCGCGCACCGTGCGCCAGGCGATGTAGGCGTAGGCGGTGTAGTAGCCCAGCGTGCCCAGGGCCGCCAGCAGCGTGCCCCAGAACGCACGCCGCCGCGCCAGCGCGCGGTTGGCAAGGAACAATGCCGCCGACAACTGCCGGTAACGATCGACCAGGAAACGGTGCAGGTTGAAGATCTTTACTTCCTTGGCGGTCTCCACGCTGGCGCCAAGCTGGCGCAGGTAGTCGAGCTGGCGGCGCTCGGGCGTCCACTGGAAGTTGAGGCTGTAGCCGGCCGCGTTGAAGTGCGATTCGCCGATGAAGGCAGGCACCAGTGCCACGGCCAGCAGCAGGATCAGCCACGGCGCATAGACCAGCAGGCCAACGGCAAGGCTGGCTACGGTGATGGCATCCTGCACCTGGCCGAACAGCTGGCTCATCAGGTTCATCCGGCCCATGGTCTGGCGCCGTGCGCGGTCCAGCTTGTCCTGCAGGTCGGGGTCTTCGAAGTCCTCCAGGTCCAGGGTCGCGGCGTGCTCCATCAGCCGGATGCTGGTGACGTTGGCAAACAACTCCGAGAGCAGTGCATCGGCATAGCTCACCAGCCGTCCCAGCAGATCCGACGCGATGGCAAGGCCAAGCTCCAGCGCCAGCAGGCCGAGCAATGGCGTGAGCAGGCCGCTGGACAGTGCCTCACCCAGCGGCGGGAAGCCGGCATCGTGCTGGCTCAGCTGCAGCGCGGTATCGATGATCAGCTTGCCCACGTACAGCATCGCCACCGGCAGCAACGCACGGATCACGCGCAGGCCGAGGCTGGCCAGGGTCAGCGAAGGGCTGGTCTGCCAGACCTGGCGCAGGAACGGCGGCAGGTTGCGCATCGCCTTGAAGCGTTGGCGCAGGCTGGGTTTCTTGGCGGCGGCGGCGCCGGCGTTGGGGGTAGCGGGCATGCCGCTATTGTGCGCGCCTGATGCGTGCAGATGGGGTCAGTGCAGCCGTGTGGCATCCGGGATCAGAGCCCTTCGCAATGCGAAGGGCTCCGACTCACCACATCCACGCATGGCGTGGATCTACCGTGTCGACCAAGGTCGACACCTGCCAACAGCAGCAGGGAACTGTCGGATGTTGCTCTGGCTGTTGCCTCTGCGGGGGGGGCGGGCGGCAGCCCGGCCAACGAAACCCCTTTACGGCAGCGGCGGCAGCAGCCCAGCCCCCAACCGGTTCCAGGCATTGATCACGGCGATGCCCATGCTCAGGTCGCTGATGCCTTTCTCATCAAAGTGCGGTGCCAGTGCATCGAACGCCGCCTGCGACGGTGCGCCGTCGGTCAGCCGGGTCAATGCTTCGGCCCAGCCCAGCGCCGCGCGCTCGCGGTCGTCGAAGAAGCGGCTTTCGTGCCAGGCGGGCAGGGTATCGAGCTTGCGCGGCTCGATGCCGCCGTTGCGCAGCGCCGTGCCATGCATGTCCATGCAATAGCCGCAGCCATTGAGCTGCGAAACGCGCAGGAACAGCAGTTCCATCAACGTCGGGTCGATCGAGCTGTCATGCACCGCCTTGCTGGTGGCCAGCAGGCCCTTGAAGGCCTCGGCGGCCAGGCGGGTGTAGGGAACGCGGGGAGAGGCGTGGTCGGACATGTTCGGCTCCACGGCGGCCACGATGGCCGCCTTTGCTTACAAGGACGCCGCAGCGCCGGCGGCTGTGACAACGGCCTGCAACTTGTGTGGATTCAGCACGCTGTAGACATTGGCGATGCGGCCATCGACCACTTCCACGGTGGTGACCGAATGCAGCTGGCCGCCTTGGAAGCGCAGGATCGCCGGTTCGCCGTTGACGTAGCCCAGCTGGGCCGGATGCGCCGCGCCACGGCGGGCAATCGCCCAGAACAGGCGGCCGATGCGCTCGGCGCCCAGCAGCGGCCGCACCGCAGCGGTGACCACGCCGCCGCCATCGGAAACCAGCTGCGCATTGGCGTGCAGCAGGGCCTGGATGGCTGCACTGTCACCTTGTTGTGTGGCATCCATGAAGCGCGCCAGCAGCTGCCGATGCTGGTCGGCATCGGCGTTGAAACGGGGCCGCCCAGCCTGCAGGCGCTGCCTGGCCCGGTGCACCAGCTGCCGGCAATTGGCCTCGCTGTGGCCGATCAGTGCGGCGATCTGGCGGTAATCGTGGTCAAACGCCTCCTTCAGCAGGAAGGCCGCGCGCTCCTCCGGGCCCAGTTGCTCGAGCAGGGTCAGGAAGGCGACCGATACATCGTCGGCCAGCGCATGCAGCTGCGCCGGACCGGGCGCCGGGTCGGGTTCCAGGCTGATCGCCAGCGGTTCGGCCAGCCAGGGGCCGACGTAATGCGCGCGCTCGCGCTTGGCCGCGCGCAGCCGGTCCAGGCCAAGCCGGGTGGTGGCGGTGACCAGCCAGGCCTCCGCGTCGACGATGGCGGCTGCATCGGCGCCCGACCAGCGCAGCCAGGCGTCCTGGACCACATCTTCAGCGTCGCTGCGGCTGCCCAACAGGCGGTAGGCCAGGGCCATCAGGCGCGGGCGGTGGGTATGGAAGGCGGATTCGGCGTTCATGTTGGCAGGGACGCCGCAGGGGGCAGGGACGTGACACGAATGTACAACGGCCTCCCCGGTGGCGGAGGGGGTAAAATGGGCGGATTACCCCCGCCAGCCTTCAGCAAGCGAGCAATCCGTGACATCGATCAAGCAGGAAGACCTCATCCAGTCTGTCGCCGACGCGCTGCAGTACATCTCGTACTATCACCCGGTCGACTACATCAAGAACCTCGCTGCCGCCTACGAGCGCGAGGAGTCGCCGGCAGCCAAGGAGGCGATCGCCCAGATCCTGATCAATTCGCGGATGTGCGCCGAAGGCCACCGGCCGATCTGCCAGGACACCGGCATCGTCACCGTGTTCCTGGAAATCGGCATGGACGTGCGTTGGGACGACGCCACGATGGGCGTTGAGGATATGGCCAACGAAGGCATCCGTCGCGCCTACCTGTACCCGGACAACAAGCTGCGCGCCTCGGTGCTGGCCGATCCGGCCGGCAAGCGCATCAATACCAAGGACAACACCCCGGGCGTGGTCAACGTCAAGGTGGTGCCGGGCAACACCGTCGAGGTGATCGTCGCCGCCAAGGGCGGCGGCTCTGAAGCCAAGACCAAGTTCGCCATGCTCAATCCCTCCGATTCGATCGTCGACTGGGTGTTGAAGACCGTGCCGACCATGGGCGCCGGCTGGTGCCCGCCGGGCATGCTTGGCATCGGCATCGGTGGCACCGCCGAAAAGGCGATGCTGCTGGCCAAGGAAGCGCTGATGGAGCCGATCGACATCACCGAGCTGCAGGCCCGTGGTGCGTCCAACCGCATCGAAGAGCTGCGCCTGGAGCTGTACGAGAAGGTCAATGCGCTGGGCATCGGTGCACAGGGCCTGGGTGGCCTGACCACCGTGCTCGACATCAAGATCAACGATTACCCCACGCACGCGGCCAACCTGCCGGTGGCGATGATCCCCAACTGCGCCGCCACCCGCCATGCGCACTTCACGCTGGATGGCAGCGGCCCGGTGATGCTCGATCCGCCGTCGTTGGAAGATTGGCCGAAGCTGACCTACGACGCCTCCAAGGGCACCCGCGTGGACCTGGACACGATCACCCCCGAAGACGTGGCCAACTGGAAGCCGGGCCAGACCCTGCTGCTCAACGGCAAGCTGCTGACCGGCCGCGATGCCGCGCACAAGCGCATGGTCGACATGCTCAACAAGGGCGAGGAATTGCCGGTCGATCTGAAGGGCCGTTTCATCTACTACGTGGGTCCGGTCGATCCGGTGCGCGACGAAGTGGTGGGGCCGGCCGGCCCGACCACCGCCACCCGCATGGACAAGTTCACCGAGCAGGTGCTGAGCGAAACCGGCCTGCTGGGCATGGTCGGCAAGGCCGAGCGCGGCCCGGCGGCGATCGAGGCGATCAAGAAGCACAAGTCGGCCTACCTGATGGCCGTCGGTGGTTCGGCGTACCTGGTGTCCAAGGCGATCAAGGCAGCCAAGGTCGTTGGTTTCGCTGACCTGGGCATGGAAGCCATCTACGAGTTCACCGTGCAGGACATGCCGGTGACCGTGGCGGTCGATTCCACCGGCGAATCGGTGCACAAGACTGGCCCGCGCGAATGGCAGGCCCGCATCGGCAAGATTCCGGTGGTGGTGGAGTAATCCCTCCCGTTCCGGTCGAGACAACGGCGCCCTTGTGGCGCCGTTGTTGTATGCAGCCTGCCCGTGCATGATGTGCTCTGCTAACGTGCGCTGTCTGACGTATTGGAAGGGAGTCCATCGTGCTGCAGTGGTCGCGTGTTTTCGTGTTGCTGGTCGCTGCGCTGGCGTGCAGTGCCTGTGGCCCGCGTTACTTCGTCGAGCCGCCAACCCACGAAGCGGGGAGGATCTGCGCGTCGGTCTGCGAGAGCCAGAAGGCGATGTGCGACTTTCACAACCGCGCCCGCGCGGAGTCGGATCAGCGCAGCTGCGAAAGCGAGAAAAGCCGGGTCATCAGCCGTTGCAGTGGTATCGCCGACGACAAGCAGCGGCACAATTGCGAAGGGGGCAACGGTGCCGGCACCTATTGCGGTTCCCCGGTGCTTCCTTCATGCAGCGCTCCGTACATCCAGTGCCTGCTCTCCTGCGGCGGCACCGTGAATGAAGTCCGCACCGACACCGGTATTCCCGTGTACTGATCGGGGGGCGCGCGTCGCTGCCTGCACGAGCAACCGTAGTCTGCTACGGTCGGCACACCCCTGCACTGGATGTGCCCATGCGCCTGCATCGATCCGTCGCGGCTGTGTTCCTGGTGGTCCTGGCCGGCTGCAGCACAACGTCATCCTATGAAGGTGCGGATTTCTCCGCCTCCTCGCAGTGCCGCATGCAGTGCCAGGCCGACTATCGCAGCTGCATGGCGCGGGGCAGTATCGGCAGCAACGATTTCAGCTGCGAACAACAGATGGTGCCGGCGCCGGACAAGCGCTGCAAGGACGTTGCCAACCCCGAACTGCGCCGTTCCTGTGAACTGAAGACGCACGACTGCACGATACGCACGCCGATCATGTCCTGCGGCGAAAGCCGCGATACCTGCATGAGCCTTTGCGGCTGAGCAACGACCGCCCGTGCGGGCGCATAATCAGCGGATCCATTCACATAGGAGCCGCGCATGAGCACCACGCTGTATGGTTCCACCAGCACCGCCTCGCTGGTGGTGCACTGGCTGCTGATCGAGCTGGGCATCGAGCACGAACTGGTGCTGCTGGATTTCGACGCGCGCGAGCACAAGTCGGCGGAGTACCTGGCGCTGAATGCGGCCGGTGTGGTGCCGACGCTGCTGATCGATGGCTTGGTACTGACCGAAGCGGCGGCGATCGCACTGTATCTGGCTGACCGCCATCCGGAGGCCAACCTGCTGCCCGCACTGGGCACGCCGCAGCGCGCCGATGCCTACCGCTGGATGTTCTGGTGTGCCAATACGCTGCAGCCGGCCTATCGTGCCTGGTTCTATCCGCATGAAATGGCGGGCGAGGCAAATATCGAAGCGAGCCGCGAGATGGCCCGTCAGCGCCTTGAGGCGGCCTGGCAGCATGTCGCCACGCACCTGCAGGCGCATGGCCCCTACCTGCTGGGTACCACGCCCTGCGTGGTCGACTACATGCTGGTGATGCTGATGCGCTGGTCGCGCAACATGCCGAAGCCCAGCGACACCTGGCCTGTGCTGAAGGCGCATGCCACGTCGATGAAGGCGCGCCCGGCGTTCGCCGAGGTGTACCGCCGCGAAGGCATCACCGACTGGCGGTAGTCCGTTCTGTAGAGCCGAGCCATGCTCGGCTGCATCCATGGGTGGCACGCGAACCGCAGCCGAGCATGGCTCGGCTCTACCAAAGCGGGTGGGTTACAGGATCTCCAGCACCGTTTCCGGTGGCCGGCACAGACGGGTGCCCTTGGCCGTACGCACCACCGGGCGGTTGATCAGCCGCGGATGCTCGGCCATTGCCGCCAGCAGCGCCGCTTCGTCGGCGCTGTCCAGGCCCAGTTCGATGAACTGCGGCTCCTTGCTGCGCACCAGCTCCCGCGCGCTGAGGCGTGATTCGGCCAGCACCTGGCGCAGCGTGGCCACGTCAGGCGGGTTGCCCAGGTACTCGATGACAACCGGTTCGATGCCGGCATCGCGGATCAGCTTGAGCGCACCGCGCGAGTTGCTGCAGGCCGGGTTGTGCCAGATCGTCACGCCCATCAGAACCACTCCAGCAGTGACACACCCACGCCTACGTAGGTGGCCTTGTGGTTGTAGTCGATCAGGCTTTCGCCGTAGCCGTCGAAGATCTGCACGTGGCCGCGCAGCAGGTTGCTGATCGGGAAGCCGTAGTCGAGCTGCAGCGCGCCATGCGAGCGGTCGCCGGTGCGCAGCGAATGGCGTGCCATCAGCGAGACTTCGTGGCCCTTGTGGTTCCAGACCAAGGTCGCGTCGCCACGGCCCATGTAATCTTCGATGTCAGGGTTGTTGTCATCGCTGCGCGTCTCGGGGATGCGATACCACGGTCGCAGCACCAGCGCCCAGTTCTCACGGTCGAGGCCAACGTTGAGCATCACCCGGTTCCAGCTGCGCGACAACGGATCGGCACGGCCATTGGACTGGTGGTTGAGGCTGATGCCGGTCATGCGCCCGCGCCAGCCACCGATCGAGTAGCCGTTGCGGAACACCATCATCACTTCCGGCTCGTAGTTGGTCTCGCGGAACGGACGCGAGTCCTCGCCGTTGTAGGCCTGCCAGCGCGAGCTCTGGGTGTAGCCGGCCCAGATATCACCGTTGTCGCCGAACAGGTTCTCGGCGATCTTGGTCTTGAAGCTGATCTGGAACTTCAACTCGGCACTGTCCAGCACCTGCGGCGTGGTCACGCTGTTGGCCGGGTTCGGCGAATGCGGCATGGTGTTGCGGTCGCTGGTCCAGAACGCCGGCAGCAGGTACACCGGCTTGTACGCACGCAGCTGGAACGGGCCGAGTTTGGAGTCTTCGGCCAGCTCCCAGCGGCTGTCGAGCAGCGAACCACGGCCGGCATTGGCCAGTGCGCTGTCGGCCGGTTGGGTGCGGAACAGATCGCCGACGCGTTCGCGCAGTTTCTCTTCGCCTTGGCTCAGGCGGGTGGACTGGCGTTGCTCGCGGCGCGCCTGGGCCGCAGCTTCGGCGGCAGCATCAGCCTCGGCCGTTGCCTGCGGGGTGCGCCCGAACTGGCGGTCATAGCAGGCCAGGCGAGCGGCATCGGTGTTGATGGCCGCACAGGCGGCCGGCGAAGCGTCCGCGCTGGGCGCGAATTCCTGCGCGGCCAGCGGGGCGCTGGCCAGGGCCAGGGCGAGCGGGGCGAGGCGGGGGAGCAGCGGAGACAGGGTCATTGCAGCAGGCCCTTGGAGGTGAATTCGGGAAGAGGCACAGTGTGGCGGCTGCATCCAATGACGGCCAGCCCCACGGGTTTATGCCCGGCACATGCGTGCGTGTCGTGTGAAGGCACTCACAGGAACCAGGCGAAGGCGAACAGGCCAAGCATGGCGATCACCAAGGCCAGCTTCAGCGCAAGGCCAAGCAGGATGCCCAGCCAGGTGGCCAATCCCACCTTGGTCGAACGCCCCAGCTCGCGGGTATGCCAGTACTCACCCAGCAGCGCGCCGAGCAGGGGGCCGGCGAACAGGCCGATCGGCATGAAGAACAGGCCCACGATACTGCCGATGAACGTGCCCCACAGCGCCTTGCGGCTGGCGCCGACGCGTTTGGCACCGACCACCGTGGCCAGCACGTCGACCAGCAGCGACAACGCTGTCAACAGGCCGAGAACCACCAGGGTCGGCCACCCTACATGGGCGAAGCCGTCGGCCCAGGCTGCCAGCAGCAGGCCAACGAATACCAGCGGGATGCCTGGCAGGGCCGGCAGGATGATGCCTGCGATGCCGATCAGGACAAAAATGACCGCTAGCAGATACAAGATGAATGAGAGGTCCATGCTGTCCAGTATGGTTGTCTTTTTGGGGTTGACAGTGAAAGATTTTGCCAGTTGATTTTTCGTTTTGGTCGGGTTAAGTTGCAGACGCTGAGCTTGGCAAGGTCACCGTGGATCGTGGCCTGATGAAGCAAGATCGTTCCGATCCGCTGCATCGATGCACCTCGCTTCCCCCTTGCTTGTCAGCCGCCCAACAGGCGTACCCAACTACAAGAGAGTTACCCAGGGAGTTAGTGAGATGGCTGATCGCGAAAACGGTACCGTGAAGTGGTTCAATGATGCCAAGGGCTTCGGCTTCATCAGCCGCGCCAATGGCGAGGATGTGTTCGTGCACTTCCGCGCCATTGAGACCCAGGGCTTCAAGAGCCTCAAGGAAGGCCAGGCTGTGAGCTTTGAAGTCGTGCAGGGCCAGAAGGGCCTGCAGGCTGACAAGGTCCAGCCGGCGTAATACCTGCCGCCTGCCGGCATGAAAAAGGCCCGCGAAAGCGGGCCTTTTTCTTTGCGCAGTGGCCCGGTGCGGATCAGCGCAGGATGACCTTGCCGTTGACCACGCGCACGTAGGTGTTCTCACGGATGCCACCGAGGTCGCGCTGGTTGACCACGATGGTGCGGCCATCATCCATGCGCACGCTGATGTCGAACGTATCGCTGGTCACGTTCTTCTGGATCTGGTTGCCGGCCAGCGCGCCACCCACCGCGCCTGCAGCGGCCGCGATGTTCTTGTTGCCACGGCTGCCGCCGGTGTGGTCGGAGATCTCATGGCCAGCCACGGCGCCGACGATACCGCCCAGGATCGCGCCGGTGGCGCTGGGGGCGGTGCGGCCGGACTGCACGGTATTGATGCGGGTGACGATGCCGCAGTCGGCGCAGCGGCCCTGGTTGTAGCCCGAATTGTTGCCGTAGCCGCCGTTGTTGTAGCCGTTGTTGTTGTAACCACCACCGCCATAACCCGGCGAGGTGGCACAGCCGGCCAGGGCGACAGTTGCGATGACACTGGCGGCGATGAGCTGGATCTTCATGGGGCGTCTCCTGGCCGTGAAGGCGGGTGCGTTGGGTGGTACTGCGTCATGCAGCAGGGTGGACGAATCGTCCTCTTTCCAACGTGAACAAGGCGCCAATCGCGGCGGCCGATGCCTGCTCGAAGATGAATCAGCGGAAATCCTGGTGGCAGGCCCGGCAATCGTCCTGCAGCGCCTGCACGCGCTGGGCAAGGGCCGCGCAATCGACGGGCGGCGTCGCCAGCGCTGCGTTGAGATCGGCGCGGTAGCGGCTGGCATGCTGCTGGAAACGGGTGTTGTCCTTCAATCCGGGCAGTGCCTGGTCCAGGTCGTTGGAGAGCAGGCGCAGGGCCTGCAGGCGCGGCACGCTGTCCACCAGGCTGCAGCGGTTCTGCTGCTGGGCCTGCGCCAGCAGATCCACCTGCCGCTGCATCACCTGCATCAGGCTGTCCGGGAACGGATCGCGTCGCGCCTGCAGGGCGCGGCCCACCATTACCGTGGCAACCATGCCGATCAGCAGCCCGAGGCAGAGCACGAACAGGTAGCGGTGGGTTGCAGAGGGACGGCGGGGCGGGCTGGCATTCACGGCGGGCTCCAGGCGTGCAACGGTGGGTTCGGCAGCGTCAGGCTGTGGGTCGCCTTTCCTGCACGCTAAAATAGCGGGATGAACGAACAGGTCAAACAACGCTTCGCCGGCATCGAACGGCTGTATGGCGTCGGCGCACTCGAGCGCCTGCAGGGCAGCCGTGTCGCCGTGGTCGGCATGGGCGGCGTCGGCTCGTGGGTGGTGGAGGCGCTGGCGCGCTCGGCGGTCGGCCATATGACCCTGATCGATGCCGACGACATCTGCGTGTCCAACACCAACCGCCAGTTGCCGGCCATGGAAGGCAACTACGGGCGCAACAAGGCCGAGGCGATGGCCGAGCGCTGTCGTGCGATCAACCCGCAGATCGAGGTCGACGCCGTGCAGGCGTTCCTGACCCCGGCCAACATGGCCGAACTGCTTGACCGCCGCTTCGATCTGGTGATCGATGCCTGTGACAGCTTCCGGGTCAAGGTCGAAACCATTGCCTGGTGCCGACGCCGCAAGCTGCCGCTGCTGACCGTGGGCGCAGCCGGCGGCCGCACCGATCCGACCCTGGTGCGGATCCGCGATGTGTCGCGCACCGAGCACGACGCGATGCTGGCGCTGATCCGCAAGAAGCTGCGCAGCGAATTCAACTTCCCCAAGAACGCAAAGCGCTACTTCGGCGTGCCGGCGGTGTATTCGCTGGAGAACGTGAAGTACCCGCAGGCGGATGGCAGCGTCTGTGGCCTGCGGCCCAACCTGGGCGCCGATGCCGCGCTGAAGCTGGACTGTGGGGCGGGGCTGGGCGCGGCCACGCACATTACCGGTGCGTTCGCCTTCGCCGCCGTTGGCAAGGCGCTGGAAATGCTGCTGGAGCCCAAGAAGGTCAAGGCTGAAGTGGCCGAGGATCACGCCGACGCGTGATCGGGGGCGCCGGGCCATGCCCGGCGGCATTGTGCTGGCCGCGCTGTGCGCTCGCCGGGCATGGCCCGGCGCTACCGTCAGGCGGGCAGGTTGAACAACCGCCGCGCATTCTCCGTGGTCGCCAGCGCCACCGCATCGACCTCGATGCCCCGCAGTGCGGCGACATGGTCGGCGATGACGGCCAGCCGCGCCGGTTCGTTGCGCTGGCCGCGGATGCCAGCGTCGGGCTGGTCCGGCGCGTCGGTTTCCAACAGAAGCTGTTCAAGCGGCATCCCGCGGACCAGCCGGTGCAGGCGCTGCGCCCGATCGTAGGTCAACGGCCCACCGAGGCCCAGCAGGAACCCCTGCGTATGCAGCTGTGCGGCCTGCTCGGGGCTGCCGGAGAAGCTGTGCACCACCCCGCGCAGGCCACCGATGCGACGGATCGCAGCAATCACCGCATCGACCGCCCGCCGCGCGTGCACGATCACCGGCAGGTCGAATTCGCGGGCCAGCTTCAACTGCCCCGCGAAGTAGTCCTGCTGGGCTGCCGCATCCAGGCCCTCGGCAAAGAAATCGAGCCCGCATTCGCCTATCGCGCACGGCCGCTCACGCTCGATCCACTCGCGCAGTTGTGGCAGGTGTGCCGGGCGGTGCTGGTCCAGGAACATCGGGTGCAGCCCGTAGGCCGGGTACAACCCGGCTGCCCCCTGGCAGACCTCGCGCAGCTTGGGCCAGCTTGCTGCGGTGATCGCCGGAACCACCTGCATCCGGATGCCGGCGGCGCGCGCGCGCGCAATCACCGCATCGCGGTCGCGGTCGAACGCACTGGCATCCAGATGGCAGTGGCTGTCGACCAGCAGGTTCAACGCTGTTCCAGCGGCGGCGGACTCGCTGCGTTGCGGCTCTTCCAGTTGGCCAGCAGCAGGGTGCCGAGACCGAGCATCAGCTCATCGACGAACGGAATGGGGTCGGGAGTCAGCAGAGTCAGCGCGAACAGCCCGGCGGTCAGCTTGAACAGGGTGGGGTAGCGCAGCCGGCGCGCCCATTGCAGTACCGGCAGCAGCATCGGGTTGGCCATGGCGGGATTCTCCTGGGGACATGCGTTTGGGGAACCTGCAAACGCTACCACGGTCCGAGTGTTTCCCTTTGCTGAATGGGTTACGGCAGCGAGCAGGAAATGTGGAGATTCCGTTCAGGCACGCCATGCTGCAATCTGGCCTGAGAACGTTGCGGACGGTCCGCAAGGAGCAGGTCATGAAAAGCACAACAACAACTGTCCTGGTCGCAGCGGGCGCGCTGCTGGTCGGTGGCATCGCCACCGCCGCCTTCATGAAGAGTGGCGACAAATCGCCCGAGCAGCTCAGCGCCGGAAATCCTACGAGTGAATCGCGCCTGGCCGATGGCAATGCCACCGACGATGGCGCACGCGGCGACGAGGTCGACGCCAGCGCGCCGCGCGGCCTGGAATATGCCGATGTGCTGAAGGTCGACCCGATCACCGAGAAGCAGAAGGCCTACGCCACCGTGATCGGTACCGATCCGGTGCGTGAGACTTCCACCACCCAGACCCCGCATGAGGTCTGCCAGGACGTGGTGGTGCAGGAACGCCTGCCCGAGCGCGATGGCAATGTCGGCGGCACCGTGGTGGGCGCCGTGGTCGGTGGCCTGCTGGGCAACCAGGTCGGCGGTGGCAACGGCAAGAAGGCGGCGACTGCCGCGGGCGCCGTGGCCGGTGGCTTCATCGGCAACCAGGTGGACAAGCGCCACGTGGGTGGCCGCGTGGTCAACCGCACCGAGCGCCAGTGCCATACCGAAACGGCGACCTCCGAATCGAGCCGCGTCACCGGTTACAACGTGACCTACCGCAACGAGGACGGCACCACCGGCACGATGCGCATGGGCAGCAAGCCGGGCAACCGCATCGCCATGGGCACCAGCGACGTGGTCAAGGGCTACAACGTGACCTACCGCTATGACGGCGCAGAGAAGACCGTGCGCCTGGACAACAAGCCGGCCAGCGACCGCCTGCCGGTGGTGGATGGCCAGCTGGTCACGCAGACGGCAGCAGCGGGAGATACCGGCGCGAACCGTCAGTAAATCCCAGGCAGTACACCGATATCGAACAGGCCGGCCTTTGCCGGCCTGTTTTTTTTGCTGCGGTGGTGTTCATCCCGACGCGGCCTCGATCTACCATCATGGCCAACCCCCTGGTGATACCGACCCGGCATGAGCATCTTCGACCTGCGCATCGAAACCGATCGCCTGATCCTGCGCCCGCCGCAACGGCAGGATTACGAACCGTATCTGGCGTTCTGCGCCGACGAAGAGGTGATGCGCACGCTGGGCGGGGTGCAGGCGCCCTCGGTGGCGTGGCGTGCTTTCTGCAGCCTGGCAGGCGCATGGCAGTTGTTTGGTTTTTCGATGTTCAGCGTGATCGAAAAATGCAGCGGCCAATGGGTCGGTCGCATGGGGCCGTGGCAGCCGCAGGACTGGCCCGGTACGGAAGTCGGCTGGAGCATCCGCCGTGCAAGCTGGGGCAGGGGCTACGCACCGGAAGCGGCAACGGCGGCAATCGATTGGGCATTCGATACGCTGGGCTGGGATGAGGTGATCCACACCATTGCCGAAGACAACGTCAATTCGAAGGCCGTTGCTCGCAAGCTGGGCAGCACGCTGTTGCGCATGGGCCAGTTGCCAGCGCCCTATGACGGCAAGCCGCTGGAGATATGGGGACAGTCGCGCGCGCAGTGGCAGCAGCGCACGCGCTGAGACACCGCCGGGCCGTGCCCGGCGGGTGCATGCTGCACCCGCGCTTGGCAATCGCCGGTACGCTTGCCAGACTGCGGGCAGCCGGCCACGGGCCGGGATCGCCCTGGAGCAGGCAATGGTGGAAGAGCGCAGTGCGTTGACGGTGTACGGCATGTCGGTTTCCGGCAACTGCCACAAGGTCCGCATGCTGCTGGAGCAGCTCGGCAGCCGCTACCGCTGGGTGGAAGTGGACAGTGCCCACGGCCAGACCCACTCGCCGGAATTCCTGGCCCTCAATCCCAATGCCAAGGTGCCGTTGATCGTGCGCGACGACGGCCGCGTGCTGACCGAATCCAACGCGATCCTGTTCTGGTTGGCCGAGGGCACCCCGTATCTGCCCGCCGATGGCTGGCAGCGTGCGCAGGCGTTGAGCTGGATGTTCTTCGAGCAGTACACGCATGAGCCCTGCGTGGCGGTGGCGCGCTTCATCCGCGGCTGGACAGCAGCTGATTCCCCCCGGCGCGCCGAGTTGCCGCGGCTGCACGAGCGTGCGGCCAGCGCGCTGGCGGTGATGGAACAGCACCTGCAGCAGGCGCACTGGTTCACCGGCAGCGACTACGGCGTCGCCGACATCGCGCTGTTTGCCTACACCGATGTGGCAAGCGAAGGCGGCATCGCGCTGCAGCCGTACCCGCAGGTGCAGGCCTGGCTGCAGCGTGTGCGTGCGCAACCACGGTTCACTGCGATGCCAGCGGTTACGGCCGAAGTGCGGGCACGGTTCGAGACGATGTGAACCGGGCAGGCCAGCGCCGGGCAATGCCCGGCGGAACGCAACAACGACACGGAGGCTGTTCGATGTTCGCTGTGGTTCCCGATCCAATCCCGGCACGCATGCGCGGGCTCAACCGCGCCGAAGTGTGCGATGTCAATTTCCTTGAGGCCGTGCGCGGCTGGCGCGGCATGCCGCGACCGCGGCCGGCGCCGGATGCACCGATTCTGCCGGGCAGTACGCTGACCGCTGCCGCGTTTGCCGAACTGTTCGAATCGCAACTGGCCAGCCGCCAGCTGGATCTGATGGCGCGCGTGCTGCGCGTGCAGAACAAGGTTTTCTACACCATCGGATCGTCCGGGCATGAAGGCAATGCGCTGCTGGCGCGTGCATGCCGGCATACCGACCCGGCGTTCCTGCACTATCGTTCCGGTGCCTTCATGGCCGAACGTGCACGGCAGGTGCCAGGCATGGACCCGCTGCGCGACGCGGCGCTGTCTTTCGCCGCCAGCGCCGACGATCCGGCCAGCGGTGGCCGCCACAAGGTCTGGGGCAGCAAGCCGTTGTGGGTGTTGCCGCAGACCTCGACCATCGCCTCGCACCTGCCCAAGGCGGTGGGCACCGCGCTGGCCATCGAAAGCGGCAGGCGCCTGGCCCATCCGTTGCCCATTCCAGCCGACAGCATCGTGATGTGTTCCTTCGGTGATGCCTCGGCCAACCACGCCACCGCGCAGACCGCATTCAACACTGCGATGTGGTCGGCTTACCAGAAGCTGCCGGTGCCGATCCTGTTCGTCTGCGAAGACAACGGTCTCGGCATTTCGGTGAAGACGCCTGAAGGATGGATTGCCGAGCGCTTCAGCCGGCAGCCGGGCCTGGACTATTTCCTTGCCGATGGACTGGACCTGGCGGCGGGCCATGCACAGGTGCAGGCGGCGGTGGAGCATTGCCGGCGCCTGCGCCGGCCGACCTTCCTGCACCTGCGTACCACGCGGTTGATGGGTCATGCCGGCACCGACTTTGAAGTGGAGTGGCGCGCGCTGGCCGAGCTGTGTGCGGCCGAAGCACACGACCCGCTGCTGCGCTCGGCGCAGATCGCGCTGGAATCGGGCTGGATGGATGCGGCAGCCATCGAAATGGCCTACGAAAATCTGCGCGCGCGCTGCATGGCCGCCGCCGCCGATGCCGATACGCGTCCGAAACTGCAGACGCTGCAGGAGGTGACGGCACCGTTGGCGCCTTACAGTCCTGCCGCGGTGCAGGCCGAAGCCGAGCGTGGTGCGCCGGAGGAGGCACGCCAGGCGTTGTACGGCGGTGCCGATGCGCTGCCGGAGCGGCAACCGCCGCGGCACCTGGCGATACAGATCAACCACGGCCTGCAGGAGCTGTTGTGCAAATATCCGCAGGCGCTGCTGTTCGGCGAGGACGTGGCGCAGAAGGGCGGCGTGTATACGGTCACCCGGGATCTGCTGCGCCGGTTCGGGCCGCGCCGGGTGTTCAATACGCTGCTGGACGAAACCATGATCCTGGGCATGGCCCAGGGCCTGGCCAACGTGGGCCTGTTGCCGATCCCGGAAATCCAGTACCTGGCCTATCTGCACAACGCCATCGACCAGGTGCGTGGTGAAGCCTGCTCGCTGCAGTTCTTCTCCAATGACCAGTTCCGCAACCCGATGCTGGTGCGGGTGGCCGGCCTGGGCTATCAGAAGGGCTTCGGCGGCCATTTCCACAACGACAATTCGATCACTGCGCTGCGCGACATTCCGGGGCTGGTGGTGGGCTGCCCGTCGCGTGGCGATGATGCGGTGATGATGCTGCGCACGCTGTCGGCATTGGCCCGGGTAGATGGCCGGGTGGCGGTGTTCCTGGAGCCCATCGCCCTGTACATGACCAAGGATCTGCACGCTGCCGGCGATGGCCAGTGGTTGTTCGACTACCCCGCGCCGGGGCAGGCGCTGGTGCTGGGCGAGGGCAGGGTGTACTCGCCCGACGCCGATGACCTGGTGATCTTCACCTATGGCAACGGCGTGCCGATGGCCCTTCGTGCCGCGGCAGGCATCCAGCAGCGGCTGGGCTGGCAGGTACGGGTGGTGGACCTGCGCTGGCTGGTGCCGTTGGATGCAGGCTTCATCGCAGCCCAGGCCGCCACCGCCAGGCGGGTGCTGGTGCTGGACGAGGGGCGGCAGAGTGGCGGCGTGGGCGAAGGCGTGGTCACCGCGCTGGTCGAGGCCGGCCACGGCCACCTGCCGATGCGCCGGGTCTGCGGCGCCGATACCTATACGCCGCTGGCGGGGGCAGCAATGTTCGGGCTTCCAAGCGACAATGCGGTGATTGGCGCCGCCCTCGACCTGGCGCAGGAAGCCTGATGCATGTGTGGATTGGCGGGAATGTTGTTGCCGGCGGCACAGGCCCCGGCCGAGGTCCTGCAGGCGCAGGCACTGGCCATGGGCCAGGCGCTGCATCACCGTGGGCCGGATGACGGCGGTACCTGGGTCGACGCCGCCACTGGCGTCGCCCTGGCCCACCGGCGCCTGAGCATCCTCGATCTTTCACCGCTGGGCCACCAGCCGATGGCCTCGGCCGACGGTCGTTACGTGATGGCCTACAACGGCGAGGTCTACAACTTTGCCGCCCTGCGTGCCGAACTGAAGCCGCTGGGCCACGCGTTCCGGGGCCATTCCGATACGGAGGTGCTGCTGGCCGCATTCCTGCAGTGGGGTGTCGAGGACACCCTGCAGCGCGCCAACGGCATGTTCGCCATCGCCCTGTGGGACCGTCAGGAGCAGTGCCTGTGGCTGGCCCGCGACCGGGTCGGCAAGAAGCCGCTGTACTACGGGTGGGCGGGCGAGGCCCTGGTCTTCGGTTCGGAGCTGAAGGCGCTGTGGCAGCACCCGGATTTCGACAACGACATCGACCGCGATGCGCTGACCCTGCTGTTGCGGCTGGACTACATCCCCGCGCCGCACAGCATCCACCAGCACTGCTACAAGCTGATGCCCGGGCGCGTGCTGCGGCTGGATGCCGCTACGGTGGCCGCCGGTGCCGGCGCGCATCGCCCGGAACAGGCCCAGCGGCCCTACTGGGATGCACGGGCGCGCATGCAGGCGGCGCTGGCCGCACCGTTCCAGGGCCGCATCGAAGAGGCCGAAGAACAGTTGGATGGCCTGCTGCGCGATGCCGTGGCATTGCGCATGGTGGCCGACGTGCCGGTGGGTGTGTTCCTGTCCGGCGGCACTGATTCATCGCTGGTCGCGGCGCTGATGCAGGCGCAGAGCGCGCAGCCGGTGCACAGCTTCAGTATCGGCTTCAGTGGCTCCCATCACGACGAAGCTCCGCTGGCCAGGGAGCTGGCCACGCACCTGGGCTGCGATCACACCGAACTGTATGTCAGTGGCGCCGATGCGCTGGCGGTGGTGCCGCAGCTGCCGGCGATGTTCGATGAACCCTTCGCCGATGCCTCGCAGGTGCCGACCGCGCTGGTTGCCCGCCTGGCCCGCCAGGGCGTGACCGTGGCGTTGTCCGGCGATGGTGGCGATGAACTGTTCTTCGGCTACACCCGCTACGTACGTGCGCTGCGCAACTGGCAGATGCTGGGCAGGGTGCCGGCGCCGCTGCGGCGCTGGATGGGCGCGCGGGCCCACCAGCAGGGTGAAGCCTCGCGGACCGGCGGGCTGGCCGCGTTGCTGGCCGAAACCGGTGCGCGTGGCATCGGCGACGTGTATCGCAACCGCATTTCGCGCTGGCGTGATCCGGCCGCGGCGGTGATCGGCGCACGCGAGGCCGGCAGTTTCTATGACCTGGCCGATCCCCTGCACGGCGCCGGTACGGCGGCCGACGCAATGATGCTGGCCGATTTTGTGAGCTACCTGCCGGACGATCTGCTGTGCAAGGTCGACCGCACGTCGATGGCAGTCAGCCTGGAGGCACGCGCACCGCTGCTCGACTGGCGCGTGGCCGAGTTTGCCTGGTCGCTGCCGCTGGGCTTCAAGCGCAGCGAATCAACCAGCAAGGTCCTGCTCAAGCGCGTGCTGGGGCGGTATGTGCCGCAGTCGATGGTGCACCGGCCCAAGCGCGGCTTCGGCGCACCGGTGAGCGATTGGCTGAAGGGCGATCTGCGGCCCTGGGCCGATGAACTGCTGCAGCCGGCGCGGCTGGAGCGCGAGGGCGTGCTGTCGGCCGCGGCGGTGCAGCCGTTGTGGCAGCAGTTTCTCGGTGGCCAGCGCAAGTGGCACACCCACCTGTGGAACGTGCTGATGTTCCAGGCCTGGCAGGATCATTGGCGGCAGGTGCGTGCGGGCGTGCAGCGCGGCTGATCTTCACTGCCGCGCAAGGGCCGTGTCGCTAGGCTGGGCGTCCCGCATTGTGAGGAGCCTGTCCGATGTCCGTCCCCACCATTGCCGTGTTCGTCGGCAGCCTGCGCAAGGACTCGTGCAACCGCAAGCTGGCGCATGCGCTGGAAAAGCTGGCCGGCGACAAGGCGCGCTTCCAGTATGTGCAGATCGGTGACCTGCCGCTGTATGACCAGGATTTCGATGGCAGCTACCCGGCCCAGGGCACCCGCCTGAAGGACCAGGTCCGCGCTGCCGATGCGGTGCTGTTCGTTACTCCCGAGTACAACCGGTCGGTGCCCGGGGTGCTGAAGAATGCCATCGACATCGGTTCACGGCCCTATGGCGACAGCGCCTTTGCAGGCAAGCCGGCGGCGGTGATCGGCGCCTCCATCGGCCAGATCGGCACGGCCGTGGCCCAGCAGCACCTGCGCAACAGCCTGGCCTTCCTGGACATGCACGTGCTTGGCCAGCCCGAAGCGTTCGTTCATTTCAAGGAGGGGCTGATCGATGCCGACGGCACCCTGCACAATGAAGGCACGCAGAAGTTCCTGCAGGGCTATGTGGACCGGTTCCTGGCCCTGATCGCGGTGCACGTCAAGGGCGATTGACGCCAGCGGCGGCGGTCCCCATCTGCGATAATGATCGGCTACGGGCGTCGCAACGACGTCTGTGGCATGCATTGCGGTACTCCAGCGCCAGTCTGGCCATACCCTGGCGGATATCCCCCGGTCACTCACGGCTTATCCACAGAGTTGTCCATGGCCGCCGGGGTCGGCGCATGCCTACACTCGTCTGGCCCCAATTGCAGGAAACACCGAAGCATGTCCGCCCGTTCCGGCTTCCGTTCCAACCGCAGAGAGCGCGGCGATGGCTTCGATCGTGATCGTGACCGCGATGAATCGCGTATCGACCAGCTGCGCGTGCCACCGCATTCGGTTGAAGCCGAACAGGCGGTGCTGGGCGGCCTGATGCTGGCACCGGACGCCTACGATCGGGTCAACGACCAGCTGACCGAAGGCGATTTCTACCGTCGCGACCATCAGATGATCTACCGGGCCATCCGCGAGCTGTCCGAGCGCGAGCGCCCGTTCGATGCGGTGACCCTGGGCGAGTGGTTCGAATCGCAGGGCAAGATGGAGCTGGTGGGCGATGGCGCCTATCTGATCGAGCTGGCCAGCACCACGCCGTCGGCCGCCAACATCGTGGCCTATGCCGAGATCGTGCGTGACAAGGCGGTGCTGCGGCAGCTGATCCAGGTCGGCACCGACATCGTCAACGATGGTTTCCAGCCCGAGGGGCGCGACAGCAGCGAGCTGTTGTCGGCGGCGGAAAAGAGTGTGTTCGCGATCGCCGAGCAGGGCGCGCGCGGCCGTACCGATTTCGTGGCCATGCCCGGCGCGTTGAAGGACGCGTTCGAGGAGCTGCGCAATCGTTTCGAGAATGGCGGCAACATCACCGGCCTGCCGACCGGCTATACCGATTTCGATGCGATGACCGCCGGCCTGCAGCCGACCGATCTGATCATCCTTGCCGCGCGTCCGGCAATGGGCAAGACCACCTTCGCGCTGAATATCGCCGAATACGCAGCGATCAAATCGAAGAAGGGCGTAGCGGTGTTCTCGATGGAAATGTCGGCGTCGCAGCTGGCAATGCGCCTGATCTCTTCCAATGGCCGGATCAACGCGCAGCGCCTGCGTACCGGCCAGCTGGAGGACGAGGACTGGAGCCGGGTGACCGGCGCGATCAAGATGCTGAAGGAAACCAAGATCTTCATCGACGATACGCCGGGCGTGTCGCCGGAGATCCTGCGTTCCAAGTGCCGCCGTCTCAAGCGCGAGCACGACCTGGGCCTGATCGTGATCGACTACCTGCAGCTGATGAGCGTGCCGGGCAACAGCGAAAACCGCGCGACCGAAATTTCCGAGATCTCGCGTTCGTTGAAGGGTCTGGCCAAGGAACTGCATGTACCGGTCATCGCGCTGTCGCAGCTCAACCGCTCGCTGGAAACACGAACCGACAAGCGCCCGGTGATGGCCGACCTTCGCGAATCCGGCGCAATCGAGCAGGATGCGGACATGATCGTCTTCATCTACCGCGACGATTACTACAACAAGGAAAATTCGCCGGACAAGGGCCTGGCCGAGATCATCATCGGCAAGCACCGTGGTGGCCCCACCGGCTCGTGCAAGCTGAAGTTCTTCGGCGAGTACACCCGCTTCGACAATCTGTCCCACGACTCGGTCGGTTCGTTCGAGTAACGCCGAAGGCGTTACGGTAGCGCCGGGCCCGCCCGGCGGATTTCCCCGGTTTCATCGCCCTCAGCCCGGTTTCGTCGCAAACCGTTTGCGCCCGCGCGAGTGGGCCGGCACGGTGGATGCAGGCGGCGGGGTGCCGCCGATGGAGACCGTGATGAAGACGCTGTTCGCACTCGGTGTGTGGTGCCTGCTGTTCGTATTGTGCTGGCCGCTGGCGATCCTCGCGCTGCTGGCATGGCCGTTCGTGTGGCTGCTGAGCCTGCCGTTCCGTCTGGTCGGCATCACCTTCTCGGCGTTGTTCGCGTTCCTGCGCGCGCTGTTCATGCTGCCGGCGCGCCTGCTGGGTGGCGGACCGGTGGCCGCATGAGGGCGCAGGCGGTAGTGGCGCTGGCGCTGCTGATGGTGGGCCCTGCGTTCGGCAAGGAGCCGCCATCGGCCTACCTTGAGCGGGGGCATGATCCTGCATCCGCCCCCACCACTGCGACCACCGCGACCACCGCGACCGTCAAGGACGCGCCCGCGGAGTCCTGCCGGGTGGAGAAGGAATGGAAGGTGGGCGACACGGTCGTCCAGCACCGCATCTGTGACGATCCGCCCAGGACGGCTGTCACCGAACCGGTGGCGCAGCCGGTGCAGCGTTGATCGGCCAACTGCCGGAACAGCGATCGCTTCAGGGTGGGGGCGGCGCCGCTGCCGGCGGTGCCGGGAACACCTGCTCGCGCAGGTCGCGGTAGACCATGAAGATGCGGCCACGCGGGTGCAGCAGGAATTCAACCTGCAGCGGCTCGCCTGTGGTCGCTGTTGCCGGGTGGGTCACTGGGCACTGCTGCTGGATGCCGCAGCGCTGCAGGGACACTTCCAGGCTGCCGTCGCTGGCGGTGCGCACGTTGGCGCCGGGCGAGTGAAAGACGGATTCGGCCGGGACGCGATAACGGATGAGCACATCGCCGTCGGGCTGGGGCATCACTTCCACCGGCTGCACGTCGGCAGCCCGGTAGTCGGTGGCCGGCGCGGCGGTGTTGCATGCGGCTACGGCAGAGGCGATCAACAGCGGCAGGCAACAACGGCGGGGCAGGGACATGATCGTGCAGCTCCATGCGGATCGGGACGGCCTTTGCATTCCTGGGCCGGGTCCCATTGAGCCGGGTTGCCGGCAGCCGGTCAAGCGGCCAACAAAAAACCCCGCCGAAGCGGGGTTTTCCGGTTTTCTGGAGTGTGCCGACCAACGGTCGGCACCCAGCCGGATGCAGATCAGTTCGCCTTGTGGATGGCGCGCTTGCTGACTGCCATCGCCGCGTCGTGGATCACTTCCGACAGCGACGGGTGGGCGTGGCAGATGCGGGCCAGGTCATCGGCCGAGCCGCTGAACTCCATGGTCAGCACGCCTTCGTGCACCAGTTCGGACACGTTGGCACCGACCAGGTGCATGCCGAGGATGCGATCGGTTTCGGCGTGGGCCAGGATCTTGACGAAACCTGCCGGCTCCATCATCGCCACGGCACGGCCGTTGGCGGCGAACGGGAAGCTGCCAGCCTTGTACGGAACGCCTTCGGCCTTCAGCTGTGCTTCGGTCTTGCCGACCCAGGCCAGCTCCGGCTCGGTGTAGATGACCCACGGGATGGTGTCGAAGTTGACGTGGCCCGGCAGGCCGGCGATGAGCTCGGCAACAGCGATGCCTTCCTCGAAGCCCTTGTGCGCCAGCATCGGGCCGCGCACGCAGTCACCCACCGCCCACACACCATTGACGCCGGTGTGGCAGTGCGCATCGACTTCGATCTGGCCGCGGTCGTTGATCTTGACGCCGGTGCCTTCGGCCAGCAGGCCCTTGGTGGCGGCGCGACGGCCGACGGCCACCAGCAGCTTGTCCACGGTCAGGCTCTTCTCGCCTTCGGCGTCGGTGTAGCTGACGACGACTTCCTTCTTCTTGCCCTTGCCGGTGATCTCGGTCTTGGAGACCTTGGCATTGAGCTTGATGTCCAGGCCCTGCTTCTTGAATTCCTTGGCGGCGGTCTTGGCCACTTCGGCGTCGGCAGCGGCCAGGAAGTCCGGCATGGCTTCGAGGATGGTCACGTCCGAACCCAGGCGCTTCCACACGCTGCCCAGTTCCAGGCCGATCACGCCGGCGCCGATGACTGCCAGGCGGTTCGGCACTTCGGTGAAGTCCAGGCCACCGACGTTGTCGACGATGGTGTCGCCGTCGAACTTGGCGAACGGCAGTTCGATCGAATCCGAACCGGCGGCGATGATGACGTTGGTGCCCTTCAGCTCGACTTCCGAACCGTCGTGCTGCTTCACCTTGACCACGTTGCCCGGCTGCAGTTCACCGAAGCCGTAGTAGGTGGCGACCTTGTTGGCCTTGAACAGCATGGCGATGCCGCCGGTGAACTGCTTGACGATCTTGTCCTTGCGGCCAACCATCGCCTCGACGTCCATCTTGGCGTCCTTGAAGCTGATGCCGTGGTCGCCAAAGATGTGGCCCATGTTCCAGAACTGGCGCGAGGAATCGAGCAGCGCCTTGGACGGGATGCAGCCCACGCGCAGGCAGGTGCCACCCAGGGCCGGCTTGCCGTCCTTGCCCAGCGCTGCGTCGATGCAGGCGGTCTTCAGGCCCAGCTGTGCGGCGCGGATGGCCGCGTGGTAACCGGCCGGGCCGGCACCGATGACGACGACGTCGAATTGTTCAGCCATTGAATTATTCCTTGTTGCATTACCAGAACCCCTCCGCGCAGGCGCGGAGGGGCGGGAGGTCACTTACAGGCCGAACAGCATGCGGCCCGGGTTTTCCAGCTGGTTCTTGATGTCCACCAGGAACTGCACCGAGTCCTTGCCGTCGATGATGCGGTGATCGTAGGACATCGCCAGGTACATCATCGGCGCGATCACGACCTGGCCGTTCTGGGCGATCGGACGCTCCTTGATGGCGTGCATGCCCAGGATGGCGCTCTGCGGCGGATTGATGATCGGGGTCGACAGCAGCGAGCCGAAGGTGCCGCCGTTGGTCACGGTGAAGGTGCCGCCCTGCAGTTCTTCCAGGCTCAGCTTGCCGTCACGGGCCTTCTTGGCGTAGTCGGCGATGGTGCGCTCGATGTCGGCGAACGACATGCGCTCGACGTTGCGCAGCACCGGCGTGACCAGGCCCTTCTCGGTCGACACGGCGATCGAGATGTCCGAGTAGCCGTGGTAGATGATGTCATCGCCGTCGATCGAGGCGTTGACCAGCGGGAAGCGCTGCAGCGCGTTGGCAGCGGCCTTCACGAAGAAGCTCATGAAGCCCAGCTTGATGCCGTGCGCCTTGACGAACTCGTCCTGCAGGTCCTTGCGCGCGGCCGACACCTTGGACAGGTCGACTTCGTTGAAGGTGGTCAGCATGGCGGTGGAGTTCTTCGACTCCATCAGGCGCTCGGCGATGCGCTTGCGGATGCGGGTCATCGGCACGCGTTCTTCCGGACGTGCGCCGCCGGCCTTGCCGGCACCGCCGTTGCGGGCGAAGTTGACGATGTCTTCCTTGGTGACCGCGCCGCGACGGCCGGTGCCGTCAACGTCGGACGGGTTCACGCCTTCGGTGATGGCGGTGAAGCGGGCGCCCGGCGGCAGTGCATCGGCCGACGACTTGGCAGCCGGAGCCGGAGCAGCGGCGGCAGCCGGCGCAGCAGCGGCCGGAGCGGCGGCGGCAGCCGGAGCTGCTTCAGCGGCCGGAGCCGGGGCAGCAGCCACGGCGCCTTCTTCGATGATCGCCACGACCTGGCTGGACGTCACGGTCGCGCCTTCGGCGAACTTGATTTCCTTGATCACGCCATCAACCGGCGACGGCACTTCCAGAACGACCTTGTCGGTTTCCAGGTCAAGCAGGTTTTCGTCGCGCTTGACGGCGTCGCCCACCTTCTTGTGCCAGGTGGCGATGGTGCCGTCGGCGACGGATTCGGGCAGTACCGGGGCTTTGACTTCGGTGGCCATGCGGGAGCTTCCTGGTTTGTCTTCTAAATAGGGGGAGAGTTATTCAGCGAACGAGTCGTTGAACGGGTTGACCAGTGCATCGGCGACCAGCTGCTGCTGTTCGCGGACGTGGTCAGCCATGTGACCGGCAGCCGGCGAAGCCGAGCGTGCGCGACCGGCGTAGTGCAGGTTCTGGCCATCGGCCAGGCAGAACTGCAGGTGATGGCGGATCTGGTACCACGCACCCTGGTTCTGCGGTTCTTCCTGCGTCCACACCACGTCGGTGGCCTTGCCGTACTTCTTCAGTTCGGCAGCCAGCAGCGCACGCGGGAACGGGTACAGCTGCTCCACGCGGATGATCGCCACGTCGTCCTGGCCACGCTTGGTCTGGTCTTCCAGCAGGTCGTAGTAGACCTTGCCCGAGCACAGCACCACGCGCTTGACCTTCTTGGCATCTGCATTGGCATCGCCGATCAGGTGCTGGAACTCGCCATTGGCCAGCTCGTCCAGGGTCGACACGGCCAGCTTGTGGCGCAGCAGCGACTTGGGCGACATCACCACCAGCGGCTTGCGGGTGGTCAGGTGCTGCTGGCGACGCAGCATGTGGAAGGCCTGCGCCGGGGTCGACGGCACCACCACCAGCATGTTCTCCAGTGCGCACAGCTGCAGGAAGCGCTCCAGGCGCGCCGAGCTGTGTTCCGGGCCCTGACCTTCATAGCCATGCGGCAGCAGCAGGGTCAGGCCGGAAATGCGGCCCCACTTTGCTTCGCCGGCAGCGATGAACTGGTCGATCACCACCTGGGCGCCGTTGGCGAAATCGCCGAACTGGCCTTCCCAGATGCACAGGGTGTTCGGATCGGTGGTCGAGAAACCGTACTCGTAGGCCATCACCGCTTCCTCGCTGAGCAGCGAATCGATGATGGTGGCCTTCTCCGGCGAATCCACCAGCTGCCGCAGCGGCAGGTAGTAGTTGTCGGTCTTCTGGTCGTGCAGGATCGCGTGGCGATGGGTGAACGTGCCGCGGCCGACGTCCTGGCCGACCAGGCGCAGTGCACTGCCTTCGTCCAGCAGGGTGGCGTAGGCCAGGTTTTCGGCAAAGCCCCAGTCACCCGGGATCTCGCCGGCCGCCATCTTGCGACGGTCGTCGTACACCTTGGACACGCGCGAGTGCAGCTGCACTTCTTCGGGCACGGTGTTGATCAGCTTGGCCAGGGCCAGCAGCTTGTCCTTGTCGACCTTGGTGGAGATCTCGTCGGACAGCTTGCCTTCCAGCAGCTTGGGCCAATCGACGAACAGCGGGCTGGTCGGCGGGGTCTTCTCGACCTTGGCCAGTTCGGTGGTCACTTCACCGGCGTCCAGCTTCTCGCGGTACGCATCGACCATCGCCCTGCCGGCGCCGGCGGCGATCACGCCTGCCTTTTCCAGCTGTTCGGCGTACATCTCGCGGGTGGTGGCGTGCTTGCGGATCACCTGGTACATCAGCGGCTGGGTGATTGCCGGCTCGTCGGCCTCGTTGTGGCCCCAACGGCGATAGCACATCAGGTCGATGACCACGTCCTTGGCGAACTTCTGGCGGAACTCGAAGGCCAGCTGCGCGGCGAACACGACCGCTTCGGGATCATCGCCGTTCACGTGCAGCACCGGGGCGGCGATCATCTTCGCCACGTCGGTGGCATAGCGCGTGGAACGCGTATCCAGCGGGTTGGAGGTGGTGAAGCCAACCTGGTTGTTGACCACGATGTGCACGGTGCCGCCAACGGCGAAGCCGCGGGCCTGCGACATCTGGAACAGTTCCATGACCACGCCCTGGCCGGAGAAGGCCGCGTCGCCGTGGATCAGGATCGGCATCACCTGCTTGCGCGCGGTGTCCTTGCGGCGTTCCTGGCGCGAGCGCACGGAACCGGCGACCACCGGGTCGGCGATTTCCAGGTGCGACGGGTTGAACGCCAGCGCCAGGTGCACCGGGCCACCTTCAGTGGCCACGTCGGCCGAGAAGCCCATGTGGTACTTCACGTCGCCGGCCGAAGCGTGCTCGTCGTGCTCGAACTTGCCTTCGAATTCGTCGAACAGCTTGCGCGGGTTCTTGCCGAGGGTGTTGACCAGCACGTTCAGGCGGCCACGGTGGGCCATGCCGACGACCACGTCCTTGACGCCATCCTTGCCGGCGCTGCGGATGATGGTATCCATCATCGGGATCAGCGAGTCGCCGCCTTCCAGCGAGAAGCGCTTCTGGCCGACGTACTTGGTGTGCAGGTAACGCTCGAGGCCTTCGGCGGCGGTCAGGCGCTCCAGCGTGCGGCGCTGGGTGTCAGCGTCCAGCTGGTAGTTGCCACCGGCCAGTTCCAGCTTCTTGTAGATCCACTGGCGCTGCTCGACTTCGGCGATGTGCATGAACTCTGCACCGATCGAACCGGTGTAGGTCGCCTTCAGGCGCGCCAGCAGGTCACGCAGCTTCATGCGCGGCTGGCCGCCGACGCCGCCGGTGCTGAACTCGCTGTTGAGATCGCCGTCGGACAGGCTGTGGAAGGGCAGGCCGAGGTCGGGGGTATTGACCGGAGCGGCCAGGCCCAGCGGATCCAGGCGGGCGTCCAGGTGACCACGCGAACGATAGGCGGTGATCAGGCGCCCAACATTGCGCTCACGCTCGTCGCCTGCACCGGTGCCGGTGCCTGCTTTCAGCGCATCCTTGGCCGCGTCCGCGATGTGGGAAATGACGGCCGAGTGCGGAATGTCGCCTGCTTCGCGGCCCTTGAAGCCGTCGAAGTAGGTTTTCCATTTGGGATCGACACTATCCGGGGAGACCAGGTACTGCTCGTACAGGTCCTCGACATAGGAGGCGTTGCCGCCGGCGAGTTGCGAAGATTGCGCAAACTGCTTCAGTTGATTGTCCACGATGGAGGGTGCTGATTCGCTTTGTGGGGTATGGCTTCAGAAGGACCCGGCACGAAGATGAATAGCCATGCACGGGCGCGTTCAAACGGCCAAATTGTACCCCCATCCGGACACGAAGGGGCAGCAGGAAGGGCATCCCGCGTCCTGCGGTGTCGGTCCCAGACAGGTTGAGCGGACCGCTGGCGGTCAGATGCCGAGCGCGCGCAGTTCGCTGCAATCGCGCGAACGGTCCCAGACACGCTGCAATTGCTGCGCGAACGGTTGCGAACGTGCCGGCAGCGCGATGGCCGCTTCGCCATCAAGGCGATGGCCGATGAGACGAAAGTAGAAGTCTCCGACATCGTTGAGCACGCAGGCCGAGGCGAGGGCGCGATCAACCGGATCGGCCACTTCGCGGAACTGGACCACGCTGGGCAGGCGCTGCAGCAGGGCCAGCAGGGGCGCACCGGCGCTGGCAATGGCGGCAGCATCGTGCACGATCACCCGCAGCTGCTTGTCGTGACGGGCGGTGACGAAGCGGCGCAGGGCGGCCTGTACCGGGGGGGCATCGAGCAGGCCGGGGTCCAGCTGGCGGCTGTGCAACCACACATGGCGGCGTGCCCGATGGAAGATGGCCGTGGTGATGGCCACCGCTTCGGCGCGGTTGTCGATGGCCGATGCGGTGCCGAGGCGACGCCGCATCTGCAGGTGGCCGATGCCGGCCTCCTCGAACACCTCGCCTTCGGGCAGGAAGCCCTGGCGGGCGTAGAAATCGCATGCCGGCAGCTGCGCGTGCAGGTGCAGTTCGGCCAGGCGCAGCTGGCGGCCGGCCGCGACCAGCGCCTCCAGCATGGCTTCGCCAATGCCCTGGCCGCGATGGCCGGCCAGTACCGCCATGCGGCCGATGCGGCCATCCGGGGCCAGGCGTCCGGTGCCGAGCGCCTGGCCGTCGGCATCCACAGCGAGCACGTGGGCGCATACCGGGTCCAGCGCATCGCGTTCCAGTTCGGCGGCGATGCGCTGTTCCTGCACGAAAACCTGCTGCCGCACCCCGTGGATGGCGACATGGGCCTCGGCGTGGCCGACCTGCTGGACCCGGAAGGCGCTCATGGCTCAGGTGCGGGGGACGTCGCTGTCGTCTTCTTCGTCATCGTCGAAGTTGACGATGACCTCGATGCCATCCTCGTGCACCGTCACCAGGTGCACGTTATCGAACATCGCGTCTTCGTCGAGGGTTTCGACCTGGTCCCGGCCCTCGATCACCTCGCCCAGCGCGTCCTCGTCCTCGTCGGCGTAGGCCTCGTTCGGGTCGATCAACTGGAAGACGCCGCCGACCAGCAGCTGCTGGAGCACGGCGCGGCCCTTGTCGGACAGGCCACGGTAGGCGGCAGCATCCAGCTGCTCGGCACCGGCCAGGCGCTGTGCGTCCTTGATCGGCAGGGCGAAATCCTGGCCGCTGACATACAGGCTGGCGCCGCGCTTGGCCCGGCGCCAGGCCAGCCGCGCCCACGGATGGCGTTGCAGCAGCAGGCCCGACTGCAGGGCCTCGATCACTTCCTCCTGCGGCGGTGCGGCCTGGTGGGCCATCACTTCGCCTGCAGCGCGGTAGGTGGTGATGAAGCGGCCGAACCAGTCACCCAGCTTGTCCGGATCGTTCATGCGGATGGCGTTGAGGGCGGTGATCACCCGCGCCATCGCCACCGTATCGATTTCGTTCGGGTCGGCCGGTGCCTTCAGGTCGGCATCCTGGTAACGGATGTTCTCGTCGGCGTCGGCGATCAGGGTATCCAGGTAGTCGCTGATCAACTCGGCCGAGGACGGCGCGCGCATGCCGAAGGAGAAGGTCAGGCACGGATCTTCGGCGACACCGTGGTGCGGCACGTTCGGCGGCAGGTACAGCATGTCGCCCGGCGCCAGCACCCAGTCGTGGGTCGGCTTGAACACCTGCAGCAGCTTCAGTTCCACATCGGGGCGGAAGCCCAGCGGCGGCTGCTTGCCCTTGATCGACTCACTGGCATCGATCTGCCAGCGGCGATGGCCGTGGGCCTGCAGCAGGAACACGTCGTACTGGTCCACGTGGGCGCCGACCGAGCCACCGGTGGCGGCGAAGCTGATCATCACATCGTCCATGCGCCAGCGCGGCAGGAAGCTGAAGTGCTCGATCAGCGCACGCACGTCCTTGTCCCACTTGTCCACGTCCTGCACCAGCAGGGTCCAGTCGTGGTCGGGCAGGGCGGGGAAGACCGCTTCCTGGAACGGACCGCTGCGGACGCGCCAGCTGTCCTGCGTCTTGTCGTGCTCGATCAGGCGGGCCAGCACGCCTTCTTCGCAGGCCAGGCCGGCCAGGTCTTCCGGCTGCACCGGGGTCTGGAAATCCGGGAAAGCATTACGGATCAGCAGCGGGCGTTTCTGCCAGAAGTCGCGCAGGAAGGTGGCCGGGGCCATGCCCAGCGGCTTGCCGGGGCGGGCGTGGACTTCGATCAGGGGAGCGGTGGATTTGCGGGCGGCCATGGGGGAGATCCTTGCAGCGGAAAGCGGGAGGGGCGGCGTGGCGGGCCGCCAAGGCCTCCATTGTCCGACGTTCGTGTGGATTGCGCACGTGCGCGGGTTTGTCGCGGGGTCCGGCCAACGGCGGAGCCCCTCGTGGCGGGGTCTGGGTTGGTCGCGGAAAGCAAAAGCCGGGTTTGGCCGGGGGGGGGGGGGCCGCAACGGGGGGCGCCGCCCACCCGCCCGCCCTCTCCGCGGGCCCCCACCTCCGCGCCCCCCCCCCCCCCGGCCCCCCCCCCCCCCCCCGGCCCCTGACAGTTTCCTGCGGGGTCCGCCACGGAATGGAAGAAGAAAATCAAAGGCAACAGCGGGTCGCGCGCTGCGCTTGCTCTACAAACAGCCAAAAACAAAAGAGGGACGCGGCGAAGCCGCGTCCCTCTTTCAAATTCCGTCCCGACAACCCAACGCTCTTCGATCCGTCACCGGAAAACTGTCAGAGGTGGGGCGGGATGGGTCAGCGGGACCGTTGGCGCCATGGATGGCGCCATCGAGCCCCCAGGGATGGGTTCACGGCGTGTCCCGCTGGCCTATCCCGACCCGCCCAGCTGGCAGCAATCCAGAGCCGCTCTTGACGTTGCTGTTGCTGTTGCTGTTGCCGTTGCCGTTGCAGTACAAGCCTGCCGCAGGCAGCGCCCGCGGCCGCCGCCGCAAAGGAAACCCCTTAGATCTTCTTCGCCAGCGCCTCGGCCAGGCCGGTGTAGCTGCCCGGGGTCATCTCCAGCAGGCGCTGCTTGGCATCGGCCGGCAGCTCCAGCCCCTGCACGAAGGTGCGCATCGACTCGGCCGTGATGCCCTGGCCGCGGGTCAGCGCCTTCAGCTGCTCGTACGGGTTGGGCAGGCCATGGCGGCGCATCACCGTCTGCACGGCTTCGGCCAGCACTTCCCAGGCCGCATCCAGATCGGCATCCAGGCGCTGCGGGTTCACTTCCAGCTTGCCCAGGCCCTTGGCCAGCGAATCCAGCGCCACCTGGCTGTGGCCGAACGCGGTGCCCAGCGCGCGCAGCACGGTGGAGTCGGTCAGGTCACGCTGCCAGCGGCTGATCGGAAGCTTGGCGCTGAAATGCTCGAAAAGCGCATTGGCGATGCCGAAGTTGCCTTCGGCATTCTCGAAATCGATCGGATTGACCTTGTGCGGCATCGTCGACGAACCGACTTCGCCTTCCTTCAGGCGCTGCTTGAAGTAGCCCAGCGAAACGTAGCCCCAGATGTCGCGGGCCAGGTCGATCAGGATGATGTTGGCGCGGCGCGCGGCATCGCCGATCTCGGCAATGTTGTCGTGCGGCTCGATCTGCGTGGTGTACGGGTTGAACACCAGGCCCAGGCTGGTCACGAAACGCTCGGCAAAGGCCGGCCAGTCCACGTCGGGGTAGCTGGCGATGTGGGCGTTGTAGTTGCCGACCGCGCCGTTGATCTTGCCAGTCAGCTCGACCGCGGCAATCTGCTTGCGCTGGCGTTCCAGGCGGGCGACCACGTTGGCCAGTTCCTTGCCCAGGGTGGTGGGCGAGGCGGTCTGGCCGTGGGTGCGCGACAGCATCGGCTGGCCGGCCTGGGCGTGCGCCAGGGTCCGCAGCGCATGGGCGATGCCGTCCAGAGTCGGCAGCAGTACCTCGCGGCGGGCCTGTTCCAGCATCAGGCCGTAGCTGAGGTTGTTGATGTCCTCGCTGGTGCAGGCGAAATGCACGAATTCGAGGGCCGGGGCCAGCTCGGCGTCGTCCTTCAGCTGCTCCTTGATGAAGTACTCCACCGCCTTGACGTCATGGTTGGTGGTGCGCTCGATTTCCTTCACGCGCGCGGCCTGGGCCGGGCTGAAGCTGCTGGCCAGTGCGCGCAGGCGACCGGCAGCGGCTTCGGAGAATGCGGCCAGCTCGACGATGCCCGGCTCGTTGGCCAGGGCCAGCAGCCACTCGACTTCGACGGTGATGCGCGCCTTGATCAGGCCAAATTCGGAGAAGATCGGGCGCAGGGCGTCGACCTTGCCGGCATAACGGCCATCGAGCGGGGACAGGGCGAGCAGGGCGGAATCGGACATGTCGGCAGGGCTGGGACGAGCGGCGGGGCCGATATTCTACGACGCGTGGCCTTCGCATGCTCGGCAGTGCCGGGGCATGCCCGGCGGATGCTGGCCGCGCTGCGCGCTCACCGGGCATGGCCCGGCGCTACCCGTGCAAACGGCCGTGCGGATGAAACGATCTGGCCCGTCCCCGTCATCCCGCGCCGCCGGCAAGGGAGTATCGTTGGCGCAGCCGCCAGCCCGGGAAGCGACACCCTGCCAGCCGCCGCTTCCCTTTCCCCAACTGAAGTAGTGCGGAGTTGATGCAATGAGCAAAGCTGCAAGCAAGGGTTTCAGAATCGAACACGACAGCATGGGCGAGCTGCAGGTGCCTGCAGATGCCCTGTGGGGCGCGCAGACCCAGCGCGCGGTGCAGAATTTCCCGGTCTCGGGCCAGCGCATGCCACGCGGTTTCATCCGTGCACTGGGGCTGGTCAAGGGTGCCGCCGCCGGCGTCAACGCCGAGCAGGGCCATCTGCCCAAGACCGTGGCCAAGGCCATCCAGTCCGCCGCCGCTGAAGTGGCCGAAGGCAGCTGGGATGCGCAGTTCCCGATCGACGTTTACCAGACCGGTTCGGGCACGTCGTCGAACATGAATGCCAATGAGGTCATCGCCACCCTGGCCAACCGTGCCGGCAAGGCGGGCAAGACCAGCGTGCACCCCAATGACCACGTCAACCAGGGGCAGAGCTCCAATGACGTGATCCCGACCGCACTGCGCGTGTCGGCAGTGCTGGCCACCCATGAGCAGCTGTTGCCGGCGCTGGTGCACCTGCGCAAGACCCTGGACAAGAAGGGGCGCAGCCTGCGCAAGGTGGTCAAGACCGGACGCACCCACCTGATGGATGCAATGCCGCTGACCTTCGAACAGGAGTTCGGTGCGTGGTCGGCACAGCTGGCTTCGGCGCAGGAGCGCATTGAGGACAGCCTGAAGCGGGTGCGTCGCCTGCCGCTGGGCGGTACGGCCATCGGCACCGGCATCAATGCCGATCCGCGCTTCGGCGCGCAGGTCGCCAAGGCACTGAAGCAGCAGACCGGGTACAAGTTCGACAGCGCCGAGAACAAGTTCGAGGGGCTGGCCGCACAGGACGACGCGGTGGAACTGTCGGGCCAGCTCAATGCGCTGGCGGTGGCATTGATCAAGATCGCCAACGATCTGCGCTGGATGAATGCCGGTCCGCTGGCAGGCCTGGGCGAGATCGAGCTGCCGGCGCTGCAGCCGGGCAGTTCGATCATGCCGGGCAAAGTCAATCCGGTCATCCCCGAAGCGACCGTGATGGCCTGCGCGCAGGTGATCGGCCACCACACCGCCATTACCGTGGCCGGCCAGACCGGCAACTTCCAGCTCAATGTCACGCTGCCGCTGATCGCGGTGAACCTGCTGGATGGCATCGGCCTGCTGGCCAATGTCTCGACCCTGCTGGCCGACAGTGCGATCGCCGGGCTGAAGGTGCGCGAGGACCGCGTGGCCGAGGCGCTGGCGCGCAATCCGATCCTGGTGACGGCGTTGAATCCGATCATCGGCTACGAGAAGGCAGCGGCCATCGCCAAGCGCGCCTACAAGGAACAGCGCCCGGTGCTGGACGTGGCGCTGGAAGACAGCGGCCTGGCCGAAGCCGAACTGCGCCGCCTGCTGGATCCGACCGCGCTGACCGCCGGTGGCATCCAGGCTGGCGGTGGTGGCGCCGGCGGTTGACCGGCCCGGCGCTACCGGGTCAATGAAAAACGCCGCCCGGGTGGGCGGCGTTTTCTTTCAGCGACGGTCGGCGACGATGTTGCCGAAGGTCTCGGTGTAATCCTTGAACTCGGGAATGGTCTGCACCAGATCCGGCGGAATCACCTGCATGCCCTCCGGCGGGACGATCTTCACCGGCTGCATGTTGGGGTCGGCGGGAGCGGCCACCAGCGTGTTCTGGCGCAGCACCTGCAGCTTGCCGAACATCGTCTGCAGCATCTGCTTCTGCTCGGGGTTGAGCGGGATCAGGATCTCGTCGATCTTCATCTGCCCGTCGGGCAGGATGATGATGTTCGGCGCCGGCTGGCGGCGCACGGTCACGATGCTTTCGCTGACCGAGATCTTGGGTTTGCCGCGCTCTGCGCGATGGTTGCGGTAGTCCTGGTCACAGCCAACCAGGCCCAGGCAGAGCAGGGCGGCCAGCAGCAGAAACAGCTTTTTCATGGCAGTTCAACGAAGTGCATCCGGGGGCTGCCATTGTAAGCCCGCTGGAGTGCACCGGCCGGCAACGCGGCTGCGCGGCCGGCCGGGTGCGCTGATGTGTCACAGGGTCAGCGGTTGACGACGGTGTCCTTGCCGCAGTCGTCGACATCACTCTGGTCCATCGTGGCGTAGGGCTTGAACGCCGGCAGCGAGGCGGCCAGCGCCTGCTGGCTGGCCAGCATTGCGGGCATGCGCTCGCACAGGCGCTTGGCCTGCGCCTCGATCTTCGCCGCTTCGGCATTGACGCGCTTCTCGATGCCCTCGCTGTCACCATTGAAAATGCCCTTCAGTGCTTCGCCGGCGGCGCTGGCGCCAAGCCTGGCACCGGCCACGCCGATGTCCATGCCGTCCATGGCGATACCGACGACATGGCCGCGGTAGTCCAGCAATTGCCGGCGCTGCGCCTCATCGATCGCCACCGCCTTGCCCCCGATCAGCAGGTGACCCTCCGGGCTGATCTCGGCGCGGGGCTGGCCGTCGGCGGACACCTTGATATTGCCTTCGGCGATTTCGCGGCGTGCCTTGTCGGTGGCGTCCTTGACGGTCCGGCCGACGGCGCTGGAGGTTTCCGCCGCCGCCTTGCCCGGCGTGTTGTCCGGGCTGGAGGAGGGGTCGCCACAGGCAATCAACGGCAGGCACAGCAGGGCGGCAGGCAGCAGGCGCAGCAGGTTCATGGCAGTTCCCTCGGACGGGTTGGATGGTGGAGTTACTTGCCGCGCGGCAGCGTGGTGGTGCCGCCGACGTTGCGATGCTGGACCTCGCCACTGCCGCTGTGCTCAACGGTCAGGTTGCCGCGCACACCGTCGACCCTGATGTCACCCGAGCCATGGCTGCGCACGCGGACATTGCCGCCGACCTCGTCGAGATCGACATCGCCGGAGCCGACCACGCCGATCTCGACGTTGCCCTGCACCTTGCGGAAGCCGATGTCACCGGAGCCGACGGTATCCAGGCGTGCGTTGCCACGCACGTCGGTCACCTTCAGGTCACCGGAGCCGACGGTGCCGACGCTGGCATCGCCGGCGATGTTGCGGGCCTCGACGTCGCCCGAGCCGAGCGAGAGCAGGTTCAACGATGCGGCGCCATCAACCTCGAGGTCGCCCGAGCCGACGGCGGCATGCACGCTGCCCCGGGTGCCGCGGGCAATACCGTCGCCGGAACCCACGTCCATGCTCAGCGACTGCGCGTTTTCCACGCTGCCGTCGCCGGAGCCGATCTTGAACTGCAGCGGCAGGTTGTCCGGCACGCTGCCGCGGATGTCCAGCCAGGCATAGCTGCTACCCAGTGACAACGCCTCGCGGCTGTCGCGGCGCAGGCTCACCACCTGCTTGTCGCCAACACGGCGCTGGTCCAGCACCAGCTGTTCCAGCCACTCCTTGTTGGAGGCGCAGGCCCGCCCTTCGAGCTGGCCGCCGCCCGCGCCGGCAACCACCTTCAGATCGTGCTGGTTGATCTCGAACACCACCGCCCTGGCGCCGGCGGTGTCGATCTTCAGCGTACGCGGCGCAGAGAACTTGCAGTTCGGGGCATCGGCGGCCAGCGCCGACAGTGGCAGCAGCAACAACGCACTACAGGCAATCAGGGAACGCATGGGTGGTGCCTCCAGGTTGAAGATCAGATTTCGCCAGCGCGCCTGCGCAGGCGGATGGCGAGGAAGATGAAGATCACGCCGACGGCCGCACCGATCCACAGTCCCGGCATCGCCAGCGACTTCAGCTGCGCGCTGGGTGCCATCAGGGCGACGATCGAATCCAGATCCTGTCGCGATTCGGTACTGCCGCCGACGCGGTACAGCAGGTCCATGCCGGGCATCGCGCCCAGCAGCAGGCGGCCGACGATGTGTTGCCAGAACCAGCCGGTGGTGAGGTCGAACAGGTGCATCAGCTTGGTGGTGCTGACGATGATGCCGGCAAACAGCGGCAGCATCACCGCCCACAGGAACGGCTTGCTGCGGGCCCAGGCCGAGCACAGCAGCAGCCAGCCGGCGGTCGGCAGCGCCCACAGCGCGTACACCGGGATGGACACCAGCATGCCCAGGATCAGGCTGCCCGGATTGGCCGGGCCAACGACCAGCTGCATCGCGTCGCCACCGTGGGATACCACCACCAGGCAGAGCACCAGCAGGAAGGCGACCAGGGTCAGGCTGGAGGCGATGATGGCGATGAACGGTGCGATGATCAGCGCGCTGATCACCTTGGACAGCACGGTCTGGGTGTCCGACAGCGGCAGCGATTTCCAGAACAGGATGCTGCGGTCGCGGCGGTCGTCGTACAGGGCGCCCAGGCAGTAGAAGAACACCACGAAGGCCAGCACGATCAGCGGCCAGGACGAGGTCAGCACCAGTGCCAGGTCCAGGCCGTTGCCCAGGTCGGCAATATCCTTGGCGCTGATGTCGCGGGTCAGCACTGCCAGGTCCAGGCCATTGATGTTGATGTCTTCGCCATCGACATGCAGGCCGCCATCGCGGGCGGCGCGGTGCAGTGCGAACAGGCCCAGGCCGATGCCGATGCCGCTCATCACGAGCGATACAAGGCCGGCAATCAACGGGGCATACAGGAAGCCACCACGGTTTTCCCAGTACTCGCGCTTGAGCAGCCAGCGCAGGGTGCCTGCCGGGCTGACGGGATGGTTGACGGCATTCATGCGTAGGTCCCCTTCATGACAGCGACGAACAGATCGGCAAGGCCGGCGTTGCGGGTTTCACCCAGGCTGGCCAGCTGGCTGCGGGGTACGCCGTCGAACAGCAGGACGGTCTTGCCGAAGGCCTGGCTGCGCTCGTCGATGGGCTTCAGTGCGCGGGCGGTTTCAAGCTGGTCGGTGCCTACCAGCAGTTCGGTGTAGCGTTCGCCCACCTCGTCCATCTCTGCGTTGAGCACGATGCGACCATCGCGGATGAACATCACGTCGGTGAGGATGTGCTCGATCTCCTCGACCTGGTGGGTGGTGACGATGATCGTCTTCTGTTCGTCGAAGTAGTCTTCCAGCAGGCGCTGGTAGAACTCCTTGCGGTACAGGATGTCCAGGCCGAGCGTGGGTTCGTCCAGCACCAGCACGCGGGCGTCGATGGCCATCACCAGTGCCAGGTGCAACTGCACGATCATGCCCTTGGACATTTCACGCACGCGCTGCCTGGGCTGCAGCTTGGTGTTGGCCAGGAAACGCTCGCAGCGGGCGCGGTCGAAGCGCGGATGCACGCCGGCCACGAAGTCGATCGCCTCGCGGACCTTCAGCCAGCGCGGCAGCACGGCGACATCGGCGATGAAACAGATGTCGTTCATCAGGTCGTCGCGGTGTGCACGCGGATCACGGCCCAGCACGTTCAACTCGCCCTCTACCGAGGTCAGGCCCAGCACGGCCTTCAGTGCAGTGGTCTTGCCGGCACCGTTGGGGCCGATCAGGCCGATGATGCGGCCAGCGGGGATGGAGAAACTGGCGTTGTCGAGCGCGACGGTGTTCTTGTAGGCCTTGCGAAGGCTACGGGCGGTAATGACAGCGTCGCTGGGAACAGCGGTAGTGGGACTGGCGTTCATCAGAATTTCCCCTGGGGCAGCAATTCGTCGAGACTCAGGCCCAGTCGCTGGATGCGCTCCAGGACGGCCGGCCATTCTTCATTGAGAAAGCGCTCACGCTCGCTGCTGCGCAGCTGCGTGGCCGCCTGCTCGGTCATGAACATACCCAGCCCGCGGCGCTTCTCGACCAGGCCTTCATCGGCCAGCTCCTGATAGGCGCGCGAAACGGTGATGGGGTTGAGCTGGTAATCGGCGGCCACCTGGCGCACCGAAGGCAGGGCATCGCCCGGCTTGAGGATTCCGTCAAGCATCATGGCGATCACGCGTTCCTTCAGCTGGCGGTAGATGGGAGCGCCGTCGCTCCACTGGATGTCGCTCATGTTCAGCTCCGTGGGGTCAGCGGCTGTGCGAACGAGAAATACGGCATGGACAATGAGCTGTGCAGCCGACGCGGGGGGGAGGGTTCGGCGGTTCCTGCCGAGGGTACTGCTGCGTCCTGCAGGCGGTCTTGCGAGGGGGAGGAAGCGGC
This sequence comes from Stenotrophomonas sp. STEN046, assembly GCF_056759755.1. Taxonomy (NCBI): domain Bacteria; kingdom Pseudomonadati; phylum Pseudomonadota; class Gammaproteobacteria; order Lysobacterales; family Lysobacteraceae; genus Stenotrophomonas; species Stenotrophomonas sp. STEN046. Next base: position 173,114 of record NZ_JBRRDR010000002.1, on the reverse strand, counting down.
CGGGGGTGCCGGCATCGCCAGCCAGACCAGGACAAACAGGGTTGATACGGCGGTGACCGCGGGAGCGGTATGGCTGCGACGCATCCGGGTGTTCATGGTTTCCCCCTGTCTCAGGTGACTGGTGTTGTATGCAACTATAACACCGGCACGCCTACGTGCAAGTCCTGGCACCACCCAACTGATGGCAGGGGTGGTCATCTGCCGGAAATATCGGTTCAAGTCATTGATATTTATTGAAATGTGCAAGGCGTGGCGGTGTGCCGCAGGCCGTCTTCCATTCAGTAATGTCCATGCTATGTCATCAGGCGCGGGCAGAAAGGTGCCCGTGTCGTCTCCCGCCAAGGCCCGCAAAGCCGGCAAGTGCCTGCGGTGCCAGGGGCCGGCCGACCCCGGTGCTATAGTTCGGCCGATTCCCGGCCGGTCACGGCCGGACCCCTGAACCGGTTACCGCGGAACGTCTCCCATGCCCTTGTCGACTGCCCCCTCGCGCCGCCTTCGCGGCCTGTCCCTGTTGACCGTGCTGGCTGCCGGACTGGCCTGCTCGGCCGGTGCGCTGGCGGCCGATCTGCTGGATCTGTCCTATCGGCCGTTGGCGGGCAAGCAGCAGGTCAACCTGCAGCAGCGCTATCACGGGCAGGTGCTGCTGGTGGTCAATACCGCCAGCAAGTGCGGCTATACCCCGCAGTACGAAGGGCTGGAGGCATTGCAGAAGCAGTACGCCGGCAAGGGATTTGCGGTGCTCGGCTTCCCGTCCAATGATTTCAAGGGCCAGGAACCGGGTGATGAGAAGCAGATCCAGGATTTCTGCACGCTGACCTACGGCGTGAAGTTCCCGATGTTTGAAAAGGTGCATGTCACCGGTGCCCAGGCCACGCCGCTGTACCAGCGCTTGACCGCCGCGACCGGCGTGGCGCCGGCGTGGAATTTCCACAAGTATCTGGTTGGCCGCGATGGCACGGTCATTGCCGAGTTCGCCAGCAAGGTCACGCCCGATGATCCGCAGTTGAAGGCGGCCATCGACAAGGCACTCGCGGCGCCGGCTGCGCGGTAAACACCGGCACGGATGCCTCGACATCGACGGCATGCGTGCGACAATGCTTCTTTTCGCGCCGACGTCGGCGCCCAGTCACTTCCAGGAATGCAGCGAATGAAGATGGGAATGCGCGGCGCCGCGGCGTCGGTTCTGATTCTGGCGATGGGCACCTCGGGTGTCGCACTGTCGCAACAACCGGCCGCACCTTCGGCGGCCAAGGAAACCGCAACCTTGAATTCTCCCAAGCAGAAGCTCGGCTACGCCATCGGTCTGGATGTTGCCAAGTCGTTCGCACCGATCGCTGATGAAATCGATGTGGCCGCCCTGCGCACCGCCGTGGAGCGCTCGTTTGAAGGCCTGCAGCCGCAGATCACCCAGGAACAGGCCAAGGCTACCGATGCCGCCCTGCGCCAGGTCGTGATGGCCCGCAGTGGCCAGCAGGTGCCGGGCGTTGCGCCGGGTTCGCAGCCGGCCAAGGTCGACCGCGTCAAGGTCGCGCAGATGATCGGTTCCTACTCGGTAGGCCCGTCGCTGGCGCAGCTGAAGGACGATATCGACACCGCCGCGCTGTTTGACGCGATCGGCACCGCGCTGGCCAAGGGTCAGCCGAAGATGACCGAAGCTGACGCGACCGCCACCATCCAGGCCTTCATGGGCACCAAGCAGGCCGAGATGCAGGCCAAGGCCGCCCAGGCCGCGCAGACCAACCGTCAGGAAGGCAATGCGTTCCTGGCCAAGAACAAGACCCAGCCGGGCGTGGTGACCACCCCGTCGGGCCTGCAGTACCAGGTGATCCGCCCGGGTAGCGGCGAGCGTCCGCTGCCGTCCAGCAAGGTGCGCGTGAACTACGAAGGCAAGCTGCTCAACGGCACTGTGTTCGACAGCTCCGCGGGTCGTGGCCCGGCCGAATTCGGCCTGGACCAGGTCATCAAGGGCTGGACCGAGGGCGTGGCCCTGATGCCGGTCGGTTCCAAGTACCGCTTCTGGATTCCGGGCGAGCTGGCCTACGGCGAGAACGGTACCCCGGGTGGTCCGATCGGCCCGAACGCAGCACTGACCTTCGACGTCGAGTTGCTGGGCGTCCTGCCGTAAGCCACCACGGAGTCAGCACGGATATGCGCGTTGCGATTTTTGGTACCGGCTATGTAGGACTGGTGACCGGCACCTGCCTGGCGGATGTCGGCCACCAGGTGGTCTGCGTCGATATCGACCAGGCCAAGGTGGATGGGCTCAACCGGGGCATCATTCCGATCTACGAGCCCGGCCTGGAGCCGATGGTGAAGGCCAACCATGCTGCGTCGCGGCTGGCGTTCACCACCGACGCGGCAACCGCCATCGGCCACGGCCAGGTGGTGTTCATCGCCGTGGGTACGCCGCCGGACGAAGATGGCAGCGCCGATCTGCAGTACGTGCTGGCCGTGGCCCGCACCATCGGTCGGCATATTTCAGTGCCGACCGTGGTGGTCAACAAGTCGACGGTGCCGGTCGGTACCGCCGACAAGGTGCGTGCGGCCATTGCCGAAGAGCTGGCAGCGCGCGGTGCGGACATCACGTTCGACGTCGTGTCCAATCCCGAATTCCTGAAGGAAGGCGACGCGGTTGCCGATTGCATGCGGCCTGACCGCATCATCATCGGCGCGACCAGTGCCGAGTCTGTTGCGGTCATGCGCCGGCTGTACGCGCCGTTCAATCGCAACCACGATCGCGTGGTCGAGATGGATGTGCGTTCGGCTGAGCTGACCAAGTACGCCGCCAATGCGATGCTGGCAACCAAGATTTCGTTCATGAACGAGATCGCCAACATCGCCGAGCGCGTGGGTGCCGACGTCGAGCAGGTCCGCCAGGGCATCGGTTCGGACCCGCGCATCGGCTGGCACTTCATCTACCCCGGTGCCGGCTATGGCGGTTCGTGCTTCCCCAAGGACGTGCAGGCGCTGGCCCGTACCGCGCAGCAGGCCGGCCTGGAGCCGAAGCTGCTGAACGCGGTGGAGGCGGTCAATGAATCGCAGAAGGGCCATCTGTTCGCGCTGATCCAGCGCCACTATGACAAGGGCGAGGACGAAGGCGTGCGCGGCAGGACGTTTGCCGTGTGGGGACTGGCCTTCAAGCCCAATACCGACGACATGCGCGAAGCCTCCAGCCGCCGCCTGCTGGCCCAGTTGTGGGAGGGTGGGGCGACGGTGCGTGCCTATGATCCGGAAGCGATGCATGAATCGCAGCGCATTTTTGGCGAGCGCGATGACCTGGTGTTCTGTGACAGCGCCGACGATGCCCTGCAGGGTGCCGATGCGCTGGTGGTGGTGACCGAGTGGAAACAGTTCCGCAGCCCCGATTTCCAGATGCTGCGCGAGCGGCTGAAGGACGCTGTGGTGTTTGATGGCCGCAATCTGTATGAGCCGGCCGAGGTCGAGGCCGCTGGCCTTGCGTATTACGGCATTGGCCGGGGGCGTTCGCTGCATGTCTGAGGTACCAACCGAACGCGAACAGGCGCTGGAAGCGCGCCTGGTCGAGCTGGAGATGCGGGTGTCCTTCCAGGAACACGCACTGGCCGAACTGAGCGATGCACTGGCAGACGCACGCATGGAAGGCAGCCGCAATGCCGGCATCCTGCGTGTGCTGCTGGAGGACCTGGGCAAGGTCCGCAATGCATTGAATTCTTCTGACCCGGCGAGCGAACCGCCGCCGCCGCACTACTGATCCATATCCTATGAGCGATACCCTCCGCGACCAGCTGATGGGCCTGGGCTTCAAGCCTGCGCCCAAGCCCGAGCGCAAGAACGATGCCCCCCGCCGTGATGGCCGCCCGCAGGGCAAGGGTGGTGCTGGCAATGGAAAGCCGCAGCAGGCCGGCAAGGGCGAACACAAGCCCGGCGAGCGCCGTTCGCATGGCCATGGTGGCCCGGGCAAGCCCGGGCAGGCGCGTGGCCAGGGCCACGGGCAGGGTCCGCGCAAGCCGCGTACCGCCGAGGAAATGGATCTGGCCAAGGCCTACGCGATCCGTGCGCAGCGGGAGAAGGAAGAGCGCATCGAGACCGAGCGCCTGAAGCAGGAAGAAGCACGCCAGCGCCGCGAGGCCAAGGTGAAGCTGGAAGAACTGCTGAAGGACAAGAGCCTGAATGCCGAGGCGGCCGATATCGCGCGCCACTTCCCCTATGGCGGCAAGATCAAGCGCATCTATGTCACCGCAGAGCAGCTCAAGGCGCTCAATGCCGGCGAACTGGGCGTGGTCCAGCTCAATGGCCGTTACCTGCTGGTGACCGCCGACGTGCTGGCGCAGTCCGAAGCGGTGTTTGCCGCTTCGGTGGCGCTGAAGGTCGACCCCAACGCACCGGCCGAGGAAGATCCGTACGCCGATCCGCAGTACCAGGTGCCCGACGACCTGGTCTGGTAAGCAAACGCCTTTCATGTTGAACGCAAAGGGCGCCGTCAGGCGCCCGTTGCATGTCAGGAGCAGGGTCATGCAGGAACGCAGTTCCGGGTACTTCCCGCATATCGACGGCCTGCGCGCGATCGCGGTACTGGCCGTCATCCTCTACCACCTCAAGGCCAGCTGGCTGCCGGGTGGCTTCACCGGCGTGGACGTGTTCTTCGTCATTTCCGGCTTCGTGGTCAGTGCCTCGGTGGATCGCCTGCCGGCGGTTGGCGGCTGGGCCGGGCTGGCGCGCTTCTATGCACGGCGCATGCGCCGCATCGCCCCGGCACTGGTGGTCTGCCTGCTGGTGACGGCGATGCTCAGCGCGCTGCTGATTCCCGAATCCTGGCTCAGCGAGACCAGCGACAAGACCGGTCGCATGGCCTTCGTCGGGTTGAGCAACTGGGTGCTGGCCAGCACCGGCAACGATTACTTCTCGCCGCGCACCGAGTTCAATCCATACACGCACACCTGGTCGCTCGGTGTCGAAGAGCAGTTCTACCTGCTGTTCCCGCTGCTGTTCCTGGCCTGGGCCAAGGGTCCGCGCGGACGCTGGCTGTCGCTGGGGCTGTTTGCTGCAGCGACCGTGGCATCGCTGCTGTATGCGGTGTTCCGCGCACGCCAGGGCGGTCATGAAATCGATGCCTTCTACCTGACCACCACGCGCTTCTGGCAGCTTGGCGCCGGCGTGCTGCTGTTCCAGGTGCTGTCGCTGAGCGGCAGGTTCGCGCCGGCACCCCTTGCGCCGCGCGGCTTCAGCTGGCGCTCGCCGTTGCTGCTGCTGAGCGTGGTGGTGCTGGGCCATGGGCTGTGGTCCGCGCGACCGGGGCATTCACCCTGGGTCGACGGCTTGTGGCCGGTGCTGGGCACGCTGGGCCTGCTCGGTCTGCTGCAGCGTTCGCCGGGGGGCTGGGTAGGGCGCGCGTTGGCGAGCAAGCCGATGGTGACCGTCGGGCGCCTGTCCTATTCGCTGTACCTCTGGCACTGGCCAGTGTTCGTGCTGTTCCGCTGGACGGTGGGCCTGGAAACCGTGGGCACCGGCGTCGCCGCGCTGTTGTGTGTGGTGCTGCTGTCGTGGTTGTCGTGGCGCTGGGTGGAGCAACCGCTCCGGCACGGCGCGCGCTGGCGCATGGGCAACGCACGCTGGGTTGCAGCGGGGCTGGGTGTGCTGGTGCTGGGGGCCGGGCTGCAGTCTGCGCTGGTCAAGACCCAACAGTACACCTCGCTCAGCGTGGTCAGCCGTGCCCCGCTGGACTGGTACCCCTATGCCAAGGGGTTGAAGAAGGAAATCCCCGACTGCCGTGTGCGGGTGAACAACGTGCCGGTGCTGGGCGGGCAGGCCCGTCTTTACGAGCGCGGCGACTGTCCCGGACGCACGGCATCCACCCGCCAGCTGTTCGTTGCAGGCGACTCGCATGCACTGGCGTATCACGAGACGCTGCAGCGTTTGGCTGTGCTCGATGGCGCGCCGATCCGGCTGTACAGCAGCGGCGGCTGCGCGCTGGTCGGGCTGCGTGCCTGGCAGGGGCCCAACCCTGCCTGCGAGGCCTATGCGCGCAACGTGCTGGAGGATATCCAGGCACGCGCGCAGCCGGGCGATGTGGTCCTGCTGGCAGGGCTGCGTCTGCCACGCCTGTCCGAGCAGTACGCGCTGTTCGACGCTGACCAGGTACGTGCCGAACATCTGAGCGAGCGGGCCGCTGCGGGGCGCAAGGCCGAGATCGCGCACTGGATCGAGCAGCTCACGCCGCTGGCCGGACGTGGCGTGCACATCGTGCTGGAGGCGCCCAAGCCGGTGCTGCCGGCGCCACCGTACCGCTGCTCGGATGTGTTCAATCGGCACAACCCGATCTGCGCCAACGGCATGACCGTCGCGCGCAGCGAGATCGAGCAGCTGCGCGAGCCGGTGCTGGCCGGCCTGCAGCAGGTTGCCGCCGGTCTGCCAGGTGCATCCATCTGGGACCCGATGCCCTTGCTGTGCCCCGGCGAGCAATGCCTGCCGACCCGGGAGGGCAAGCCGCTGTTCTTCGATGGTGACCATCTGAGCGGTTATGCCAACCGCCTGCTGCTGCCTTCGCTGCAGCAGGCGCTGCAACAACCGTGACGCCGGGCCATGCCCGGCGGCGTGATCATTCCGGATCGTAGTCCAGGTTCGATGCCAGCCAGCGTTCGGCCTGCGCCCGGTCCACGCCCTTGCGCCGGGCGTAATCGCCCACCTGTTCGCGGCTGAGACGGCCGACCACGAAGTACTGGCTCTGCGGATGGCTGAAGTAATAGCCGGAAACCGCCGCGGTCGGCAGCATCGCGAAGCTTTCGGTCAGTTCCATGCCGGCGTTGGCCTCGGCGCCGAGCAGATCGAACAGGCGTCGCTTCTCGCTGTGTTCCGGGCAGGCCGGATAGCCGGGGGCTGGGCGGATGCCGCGGTACTTCTCGTCGATCAGCGCTTCGTTGTCCAGCGTCTCGGCGTGGTCGTATCCCCAGAACTGCGTGCGCACCCGCTGGTGCAGGCGCTCGGCCAGTGCTTCGGCGAAGCGATCGGCCAGTGCTTTCAGCAGGATCGCGTTGTAATCGTCGTGGTCTGCCTCGAAGCGGGCCACATGGGCGTCGATGCCGATGCCCGCGGTGACGGCGAACGCTCCGATCCAGTCCTGCCTGCCGCTGTCGGCCGGGGCAATGAAATCGGCCAGGCAGAAGTCCGGGCGTTCGGCCGGCTTGTCCACCTGCTGGCGCAGGAAATGCAGAGTGGTTTCGCCGTCCGGGTGGTGCACGCGCACGTCGTCACCAACGCTGTTGGCTGGCCACAGGCCGAATACGGCCCTGGCCTGCAGCCATTTCTCGCCGACGATGCGATCAAGCATCGCGCGGGCATCCTTGTACAGGTCGCTGGCCTGCGCGCCGACGATCTCGTCGGTGAGGATGGCCGGATACTTGCCGGCCAGCTCCCATGCCTGGAAGAACGGCGTCCAGTCGATGTAGGGCACCAGTTCGGCCAGCGGGTAATCATCCAGCACATGCAGGCCGGGCTGGTTCGGCGTCGGCGGCGTGTACCCCTCCCAGTCGCCCTGGAACTTCTGTCCGCGTGCATGTTCAAGCGACACCAGCCGCTTGGCGTCACCACGGTTGCGATGGCGCGTGCGGATCTCGGCGTAGTCGGCTTCGTTGGCGGCAACGAAGGCCGCGCGCAGCTCGCGCGAGATCAGCGACTGCGCCACGCCTACCGCGCGCGAGGCATCCTTCACCCATACCGTCGGCGCCTTGTAATGCGGGTCGATCTTCAGCGCGGTATGCGCGCGCGAGGTGGTCGCGCCGCCGATCATCAGCGGCAGGTCGAAGCCCTGCCGCTGCATTTCGCGTGCGACATGGCTCATTTCCTCCAGCGAGGGGGTGATCAGGCCGGACAGGCCGATGATGTCGGCCTGGTGCTCGCGTGCGGCATCGAGGATCTTCTGCGCCGGCACCATCACGCCCAGGTCGATCACTTCGAAGTTGTTGCAGGCCAGGACTACGCCCACGATGTTCTTGCCGATGTCGTGCACGTCGCCCTTGACCGTGGCCATGATGATCCGGCCGTTGCTGCGCGCGGTGTCACCACTGCGCGCTTTTTCAGCTTCGATGTAGGGCAGCAGGTAGGCCACGGCCTTCTTCATCACGCGTGCGGACTTGACCACCTGCGGCAGGAACATCTTGCCGGCACCGAACAGGTCGCCGACCACGTTCATGCCATCCATCAGCGGGCCTTCAATCACATCCAGCGGGCGGCTGGAGGCTTGCCGGGCCAGCTCGGTGTCTTCCTCCACCCAGGCATCCAGGCCATGCACCAGTGCATGTGCCAGACGCTGCGCGACCGGCTTTGTGCGCCAGGCGAGGTCTTCGGTCTTCGCTGCGCCCTTGCTGCCCTTGTAGCGCTCGGCGATCTCAAGCAGGCGCTCGGTGGCGTCACTGCGGCGGTTGAGGATCACATCCTCCACGCGCTCGCGCAGATCCGGCTCCAGTTCGTCATAGATCGGCATGGCGCCGGCGTTGACGATGCCCATGTCCATGCCGGCAGCGATGGCGTGATACAGGAACACCGAATGGATGGCCTGGCGTACCGTTTCGTTGCCACGGAACGAGAATGAAACGTTGGAAACGCCGCCGGATACATGGCAGTGCGGCAGCGTCTGCTTGATGATGCGCGTGGCTTCGATGAAGTCGACGGCGTAGTTGTCGTGTTCTTCGATGCCGGTGGCGACGGCGAAGATGTTCGGGTCGAAGATGATGTCCTGCGGCGGGAAGCCGATCTCGTCCACCAGCAGGCGGTAGGCGCGTGTGCAGATCTCGACCTTGCGTGCGCAGGTATCGGCCTGGCCGGTTTCGTCGAAGGCCATCACAACGGCGGCGGCACCGTAGCGCAGTACCTTGCGTGCGTGCTCGCGGAACAGGTCTTCGCCTTCCTTCAGCGAGATCGAGTTGACCACGCTCTTGCCCTGCAGGCATTTCAGGCCGGCTTCGATCACGCTCCACTTGGACGAATCGACCATCACCGGGATGCGCGCGATGTCCGGCTCGGACATGATCAGGTTGAGATAGCGGGTCATCGCCGCTTCCGAATCGATCAGGCCCTCGTCCATGTTGACGTCGAGGATCTGTGCGCCGCTGGCCACCTGCTGGCGCGCGACCTCCACCGCTTCTTCGTAGCGGCCTTCCTTGATGAGCTTGCGGAACTGCGCGCTGCCGGTGACGTTGGTGCGTTCGCCAACGTTGACGAACAGCAGGTCCGGGGTGATGACCAGCGGTTCCAGGCCGGACAGGCGGGTGTAGGCTGGCGCGCTCATGCGGCGCGTTCCCGGGCGAGGGGCAATGCGCGCGGCGCGAGCCCGGCCACCGCCGTGGCAATGGCGCGGATATGGTCGGGGGTGGAACCGCAGCAGCCACCCACCAGGTTCAACAGTCCATCTTCGGCGAAGCCGCGCAGGGTGGCGGCCATCTCCTCGGGTGTCTCGTCGTACTCGCCGAATGCATTGGGCAGGCCGGCATTGGGGTGTGCGCTCACGTAGCAGTCCGACACCTGCGACAGGGTTTCCACATGCGGGCGCATGGCGTCGGCACCCAGCGCGCAGTTGAGTCCGATCGACAACGGCCGCGCGTGCGCCAGTGATGCCTGGAAGGCTTCGGCGGTCTGCCCGGACAGGGTGCGGCCGGAGGCATCGGTGATGGTGCCGGAAATCATGATCGGCAGCCGCGCGCCGCGCGCGTCGAAGGCTTCTTCAATGGCATACAGCGCAGCCTTTGCATTGAGCGTGTCGAAGATGGTCTCGACCATGATCGTGTCGGCACCGCCGTCGATCAGGCCGTCGATGGCTTCGCGATAGGTGCCGCGCAGTTCGTCGAAACTGGTATTGCGGAAACCCGGATCGTTCACGTCCGGACTGATCGACGCGGTGCGGCTGGTCGGGCCCAGCACGCCGATGACAAAGCGTGGCTTGCCGGGCGTGGTTGCCGCCACCGCATCGCAGCAGGCGCGCGCCACCGCAGCGCCGGCCTTGTTCAATTCATACACCAGGTGCTCGAGGTGATAGTCGGCCTGGCTGACCGAGGTGGCATTGAAGGTATTGGTCTCCACCAGGTCGGCGCCGGCTTCCAGGTAGGCGGTGTGGATGTCGGCGATGACCTGCGGCCGGGTCAGCAGCAGCAGATCGTTGTTGCCCTTCAGGTCGTGTCCCTCCGGCGCGGCGTGGTCGCAACCTGGGCCGTGGGCGTGATCGTAGCCGCCGGCGAAGCGCTCGCCGCGGTAATCGTCTTCCTGCAGGCCGTGGCGCTGGATCATCGTGCCCATCGCGCCGTCGATGATCAGGATGCGGTCACGCAGGGCAGTGAGCAGCGATTCCACGCGTTGCGGGTGCAGCCAGGGCAGGGCGGGCATGACGACCTCAGGGCTTGTTGGCGATCAGCGAGATCACTTCGAAATGCGGCGGGCGCTTCTCGCGGGTGACCGTTTCCAGGCTGGACACCTGCAGACCGGCCTTGTCGACGAACTTCTTCAGCTCCTTGTCGCTGAAGCCAAGGTTGACGTGGCCGTAGGCATCGACAGCGGCCTTGTGCTCGTGGCGGGCCAGGCTGCACAGCAGCAGGCGACCGCCCGGGCGCAGCACCCGCGCCGCTTCGGTAACGGCCTGAGCGGGTTTGCTGGCGTAGGTGAGTGCATGCATCAGCACCACCAGGTCGAAGCTGCGGTCCTTGAAGGGCAGGGCATGCATGTCGCCTTCGCGCACTTCCACGTTGGGCAGGCGGCGCAGGCGCTCGCTGGCGGCGGCCACCACGCGTGCGCTGGTATCGATGCAGATGTAACGCTTGGCATGCGGGGCAACCAGTTCGGCCAGCACGCCGTCACCGGAGGCGATATCCAGCACGTCGCCGGTTTCCAGCAGCGGCAGCGCAGTGCGCGCCAGTGCTTCCCAGGTACGGCCCGGCGAATAGTGGCGCTCCATGTCACCGGCCACGCTGTCGGCCCAGTTCTGGTCGGCGGCGCGGTGGGCCAGTACCGAGGCGACCCGTTCAGCGTCCTGCCGCAACAACGGGTCGTCGCTTCCATTGCTCAGGGCATGCCACAATGCACGCTGCGCCGGGTCCAGCTGGGCCTCGTCGAAGCGGTAATAGGCCGACACGCCCGCACGGCGGTCGCGCACCAGGCCGGCTTCTTTCAGGCGTGCCAGATGGGTTGACACCCGTGGCTGTGCCAGCCGGGTGATGGCCGACAGCTCGGCCACGGTCAGCTCTTCCTGCTCCAGCAGCGCCAGCAGGCGCACGCGGGTGGCATCGGCGAACACCTTCAGGCGGGTCGACCAGTCTTCCAGATCCATAAATATCTACCTATCGCGATATAGAGATATATTCGCCGAACCTGCCTGTTCCGGTCAAGTCGAAGTGCCTCCCGATTCAGCCGCCGATGCCTGTCCCCGTTACAATCGGCGCACCTGGGCGCGCTGTGCGCGGCCCATATCATCATGTCCCCGGGAGGGTGTTGTGGATTTCAGCTTTACCGAAGAGCAGTTGATGCTGCAGGACGTTGCACGCCGCATCGCGCAGGAAAAGATCGCCCCGAGCGCAGAACACCATGACCGCACCGGCGAGTTCCCGCTGGAGAACATCCGCCTGCTGGGCGAGAACGGTCTGATGGGCATCGAAGTGCCGGCCGAATACGGTGGCGCGGGCATGGACCCGATCGCGTACGTGCTGGCGATGGTGGAGGTCGCCGCCGGTGATGCTGCGCACTCGACCATCATGTCGGTCAACAACTCGCTGTTCTGCAACGGCATCCTGACCCACGGCAGCGAAACGCAGAAGCAGAAGTACGTGCGCGCCATTGCCGAGGGCGAGGCCATCGGTGCCTTCGCGCTGACCGAGCCGCAGTCCGGTTCGGATGCCACGGCGATGCGTTGCCGTGCGGTCAAGCAGGCCGACGGCAGCTTCGTCATCAACGGCAAGAAGAGCTGGATCACCTCCGGCCCGGTGGCCAAGTACATCGTGCTGTTCGCGATGACCGACCCGGACAAGGGTGCGCGTGGCATCACCGCATTCATGATCGACACCGACAAGGCCGGTTTCGGCCGTGGCAAGACCGAGCCGAAGCTGGGCATCCGCGCATCCGCCACCTGCGAGATCGAATTCAACGACTACCTGGCGCAGGCCGAGGACGTGCTGGGCCAGGAAGGCGAGGGCTTCAAGATCGCCATGGGCGTGCTCGACGCCGGTCGCATCGGTATTGCTTCGCAGGCCATCGGCATCGCGCGTGCCGCCTATGAAGCGACGATCGCGTACGTGAAGGACCGCAAGGCCTTCGGTGCTGCCATCGGCACCTTCCAGATGACCCAGGCCAAGATCGCCGACATGAAGTGCAAGCTGGATGCAGCGCTGCTGCTGACCCTGCGCGCGGCATGGGTGAAGGGCGAGGGCAAGCGTTTCAGCAACGAGGCCGCCATCGCCAAGCTGACCGCCTCGGAAGCGGCGATGTGGATCACCCACCAGGCCGTGCAGATCCACGGTGGCATGGGCTATTCCAAGGAAATGCCGCTGGAGCGCTACTTCCGTGATGCCAAGATCACCGAGATCTACGAAGGTACTTCGGAGATCCAGCGGTTGGTGATCGCCCGCAACGAGACCGGGCTGCGTTGAGTTCGATCTGCCGCGCCGCCGCAAGGGCGGCGCGGCCGTAGATCCACGCCATGCGTGGATGGGCCTCAAAAGTGTGTCAGCGCGGTACCTGGCAATGCAGGGTCCGCCCGTTCCATCGGCAGATGGGGCCCAGCGGTGCCAGGCCGGGGTTGATTTCGATCCCCACACCGTACAGGTGCGCGGCATCGAGCCAGCTTTGATATCCGTCATCACTGCTGAACTGATACCCGCCCGAGTATCCCTGGCCGGTGTCCTGGTGTGAGGCTGCGCCGTCGGGAATGCGGTTGCCATCGGCGTCGACGCTTTCGCCTGACACGTATCGGGCCCGGTCAACCGAATCCGGGCTGATGACCAGCCTGGTACTGGAGCCATCCCGCCACGTAATCACGTAGGTCACCGTATCCACGCCGAACAACTTGCTGACCCAGCTGAGAACCACCGACGAAATGGTCGTAGCGAGCGAGTTCCATGCTGCGTGCTGGCTCGTGGCACCGCTGAAGGCGCGGTCGATTTCAAGCTCCAGCCGGGTGCGATGGTTTGCCGAAGTTACGACGTCGTAGGCGTTCAGCCCCTTGAGCCCTTCAGGGAAGGTGATGCCGTTGGCCCACTGGGGATCGTCCGGGTGAACCGGGACCACCGTGCCCCGCCCGAACGCCTGCGGCACGAACTGTGTCCCTGATCCGAGGCGGCCGTGGGGCAGTGCAAGGACACGGTTGAACATGGCCGTGACCTCTGGCGGCACCGCTGTGGGGACGGCCCGGTAGCGACGCAGTTCCCGGTCATACTCCACGTTGTAGGCATTGAGACGACGCTGATCGGGATCGACCACCACCGTCAGTCCAATGCCGGACTGGATCGCGGCGGATCGTGGATCCGCGCAGTTGCTGCAAGGTACTACGCCGCCTGCATGCGCCGTCGATTGCAGGGTGATGGCTGCAGCAAGGAGGGCGCCTGCAGTGAACAGTCGGATGATGGTGGAAGGCAGCATGGGTACTCCTTGGTCATTCCGTTGAGGGAGTGACTGGAATATCGCTCTATTCTGAGCCGAACTGCGACGCGTCTCTCAGCTCATGCATATCCGTCGAAGTGCGCCAGACGCTGTCGGCAGCTACGCCATCGCAATGGTTGAATGCGACCTGGGCAATCTGAACGATTGCGTTCGTTGCTTCGGCGGGGGCAAGTGCGACAGTGTTTCCGGCAGCCGGAAACCAAAAAAGCCCCGGATCGCTCCGGGGCTTTTTCATTTCAGCAACTCACCATCGGATCAACGATCCGGGCGGTGTGCGGTCTCGGCATCACGCTGGCGGCCGAGGAATTCCTTCGACGGTTCGTCCAGCTTGTCACCCAGCATGCGCCGCACGACCACGAAGAACACCGGGATCATCAGCAGGCCGAGCAGGGTGGCAAACAGCATGCCGCCGATCACGCCGGTGCCGATGGCGTGGCGGGAGTTGGCGCCGGCGCCGGTGGAGATCGCCATCGGAATGACGCCCATGATGAACGCGAAGGATGTCATCAGGATCGGGCGGAACCGCAGGCGCGCCGCTTCGATGGTGGCATCGCGCAGGGTCTTGCCCGCCGCACGCTGCTCCACGGCGAACTCCACGATCAGGATCGCGTTCTTCGCTGCCAGGCCGATCACCGTGATCAGGCCGATCTTGAAGAACAGATCGTTCGGCAGCCCACGCATCATCGACAGCGCCAGTGCACCCAGCACGCCCAGCGGCACCACCAGCAGCACTGCCACCGGGATCGACCAGCTTTCATACAGCGCGGCCAGGCACAGGAACACCACCACGATGGACAGCACCAGCAGCAGGGTCGCAGCGTTGCCGGCCAGGATTTCCTGGTAGGACAGGCCGGACCAGTCATAGCCGAAGCCTGCTGGCAGATCGTCGTTGACGATGCCCTCCATGGTCTGCATCGCTTCACCCGAGCTGGTGCCCGGGGCCTGCGAGCCGACGATGTTGATCGCCGAGTAGCCGTTGTAACGGCTCAGCGACGGCGGTGCGGACACCCACTCGGACTTGACCACCGTGTTCAACGGGATCATCGCGTTGGTGCCATCGGCGTTGGTGGTCAGGCTGGACGGGCTGTAGAAGCTCTTCAGCGATTCCTGGCCGGTGCGGTACGGACCATCGGCCTGCATGGTCACCCGCTTGATGCGGCCTTCGTAGAAGAAGTCGTTGACGTACACCGGGGCCAGCATCAGCTGGATGGTGCTGTACACGTCCGACACCGACATGCCCATCGACTGTGCCTGCACCCGGTCCACGTGCAGCTGCAGCTGCGGCGCGTTTTCCAGGCCGTTCGGGCGTACGCCGACCAGGTGGTCCGGCTTCTGCGCGGCCTGGCCGAGCAGGATGTTGCGGGCCTGGGTCAGCTGTTCATAGCCGGCACCGCTGCGGTCCTGCAGCCACATGTCGAAACCACCGAACTGGCCAAGGCCCTGCACGGTGGGCAGGTTGACCACGAAGATCTGCGCTTCCTTGATGCCGTAGAAGGCGCCGTTCATGTTCTGGATGAACTCCGGAGCAGTGAACTTGCGCTCTTCCCAGGGCTTCAGGCGGATGAAGCCCATGCCCACGTTTTCGCCGGAACCGACGAAGCTGAAGCCGGCCACCTGCAGCATGCCTTCATAGCCGTCCTGCTTTTCCAGGATGCCACGCATCTGCGCGAACGCTTCGTTGGTCTGGCTCTTGGTCGAGCCCGGCGGCAACTGCACGATCGCCAGCGCGTAACCCTGGTCTTCTTCGGGAAGGAAGCTGCCCGGCATGCGGGTGAACAGGAAGCCGCACAGTGCGGTCAGCACCACGAACAGGATCATCCAGCGCGGAGCATGACGCACCGCCGAGGTGATGTGGCCCACATAGGTGTGGCTGATCTTGTCGTAGTACTTGTTGAAGGTGCGGTAGATGATGTTCGGGTTGTCGTTGTGCGTCGGCTTCAGGAACGTCGCGCAAAGCGCCGGGGTGAAGCCCAGTGCCAGGAACGCCGAGAACGCCATCGAGATGGCGATGGTCAACGCGAACTGCTTGTAGATCTCACCCGCCGCACCGCCCTGCAGGGCCGAGGGAATGAACACCGCCGCCAGCACCACGGTGATGGCCACCACCGCGCCGGTGATCTGGGTCATCGCCTTCTGCGTGGCCGGCTTCGGCGCCAGGCCTTCCTCGGTCATGATGCGCTCGACGTTCTCGATCACCACGATCGCGTCATCGACCACGATGCCGATCGCCAGCACCATCGCAAACAGGGTCAGCTGGTTGATCGTGAAGCCGATCATCCACATGCCCAGGAACGTACCGAGCAGGGCCACCGGGATGACCAGGGTCGGGATCAGGGTGGCGCGGAAGTTCTGCAGGAAGATCAGCATCACCAGGAACACCAGCAACACCGCTTCGAACAGGGTCTTGACCACTTCCTGGATCGAGATCTTGACGAAGGTGGTGCTGTCGTACGGCGAGAACCACGTTACGCCGGACGGGAAGCTGGGCTGCAGCTCGTCCATCTTGCCGCGCACCGCCTCGGCCACGTTCAGGGCGTTGGCGCCCGGCAGCAGCTGGATCGCGAAGGCGCCGGTCGGCTTGCCGTTGTACTGGGTATCGAAGCCGTAGTTGTTGGCGCCGAAGGCAACGCGGGCGATGTCTTTCAGCAGCACGCGCGAGCCGTCGGCATTGGCGCGCAGGATGATGTTCTCGAACTCCTGCGGCGAGCTGAAGCGGCCTTCGGCCGAGACCGTGGCGGTGAAGTGCTGGCCTTCCGGGGAAGGATCGGAGCCCAGCGCACCGGCAGCGAACTGCACGTTCTGCGCGCGCACCGCCGCCAGCACCTGGCTGGCCGACAGGCCGTAACCCTGCATCTTTTCCGGGTTGAGCCAGATGTTCATGGCGTACTCGGAACCGAACTGCTGGGTGCTGCCGACGCCGGGGATACGCGAGACCTGGTCGAGCACGCGCGAGCCGACGATGTCGTTCAGCGCGTCACGGTTGATGGTCGGCGTATCGGACTGCAGTGCCACCACCATCAGGAAGCCGGCGTTGGCCTTGGCCACCACCACACCCTGCTGGGTGACTTCCGATGGCAGTCGCGGCGTGGCCAGCGACACCTTGTTCTGCACCTGCACCTGGGCGATATCCGGATCAGTACCGGTCTCGAAGGTCAGGGTGATCGAGGCACGGCCGTTCGATGCGGACGAGGAGCTGAAGTACAGCAGGTGATCGATGCCGGTCAGCTGCTGCTCGATCACCTGGGTGACCGATTTCTCCGTGGTGTCCGCGCTCGCGCCCGGGTAGGTGGCCGAGACGGTCACCTGCGGCGGGGCGATGTTGGGATAGGACTCGACGCCCAGGTTGAGGATCGCGATCACGCCGCTGAGCGAGATCAGGATCGCAACCACCCAGGCGAAGACTGGATGTTCGATGAAAAATTTAGGCATGACGGAAGGTTCCCGTTACTGCTTGTTCGAGTCGGTGGCGGCCGGTTCGGCCTTGTCGGCCTGATCGGGCTTGGCCGGTTCGGCTGCGGGAGCGGCCGCCGGTGCGCCCGGGGCAGCGCCGGCAGCGGCAGGCTTGCCGCTGGCATCCTGGCCCGGGGTCCACGGCTTGGCCGTGGCCGGAGTGCCTTCCTTGACCTTCTGTACGCCGGCCACAACCACCTTGTCACCGGCGGCCAGACCCTCGCTGACCAGCCAGTTGCCGTTCTGCGCGCCATCGGTCTTGACGTTCTTGCGCACGACCTTGCCGTCGGCCCCGACCACCATCACGTAGCCGCCGGTGGTATCGCGCAGCAGGGCCTGCTGCGGCACCAGGTAGGCGTTGTTGCGCTCGCCCAGGTTGGCCTGGAAGCTGACGAAGGCACCCGGCAGCAGGATCTTCTGCGGGTTCGGCAGCACCGCACGCAGCGATACCGCGCCGGTGGCCGGGTCGACCGTGGTCGAGGAGAAGTCCAGGGTGCCCGGCTCGCTGTAGGTGCTGCCGTCGGCCAGCTTGACGTTGACCGTTGCCTTGCCATCGCCGGACAGGGCAAGCGTGCCCTTGGCCTGCTGCGCACGCAGCTGGGTCAGTTCGTCCACGCTCAGCGAGAAGTTCACGTACAGCGGATCGAGCTGGTCGACGGTGGTCAGCAGGGTCACGTCGCCCTGGCCGACCAGCGCGCCTTCGGTGACCTGCTGCTTGTTGGCTACGCCGCTGATCGGGGCGGTGACTTCGGTGTAACCCAGGCTGATGCGGCTGCTGGTGACCGAGGCTTCGGCCTGCTTGACCGCGGCCAGCGCGGTGCGCTCGGCCGATTCGGCGTTGTCCAGGTCGGACTTGGACACGAACTGCTGCGGCGCCAGCGAACGGGCACGGTCAGCGGCGACCTTGGCGTTGGCATAGGTGGCGCGGGCCGAGGCCAGCTGGGCCTCCGATGCGTTGAGCGTCGCACGCAGCGGCGCCGGGTCGATCAGGAACAGGGTCTGGCCCTGCTTGACCTCGCTGCCTTCCTGGTAGACGCGCTTGAGCAGGACGCCGGGCACGCGGGCGCGCACGTCGGCGCTGCGGAACGGCGACAGGCGGCCGACCAGCTCGCGCTGCAGCGGCAGGGTCTGCGGCTTGGCGTCGATCACGCCCACCTCCGGCGGTGGGGGCGTCGGCTGTTCCGGCTTCTTGCAGGCAGCTACGGCGACAGCAACGGCGCACGTCAAGGCAAGGATGCGGAGTGGGGCGGTCATCAGGAGGAACTCCGGGGTTGGTTTGAAGGCAAGGCCGGCGAGGGCTGTGGCGCGAACGCGCGCAGGAAGCCATCGACGGAGAACTCTGCCCAGCGCCGACGCAACGCTGCGTCATCACGATGGGGGGTATGGAAGCGCTGTTTGTCGAAATCCTGACCGGCGATCATGCTCAACAGCAGTTCGGCCATGAAGTGCGGGTCGTCATGCCGCAGCAGGCCGCGGTTGCAAACGGTTTCAATCCATTCAGCAAGATGAAGCGTCAACGCGCCAGCGCCATGCCGGTACAGCGTACGCGCCTCTTCAGGAAACTGTGCTGCATCGGCGGCAATCAGGCGACAGGCCTGGCCGACGTGGGGCTGGTTGAAATGCTCCAGGAAGTCGGTGGCGAACTGCAGCAGGCTGGCACGCAGGTCGTCACCGCGGAGTGCACGCAGCATCGCCCCGGTCGCCGTGCCGACATGGCGCTGCATGACCCGCCGCAGCAGGGCCTGCTTGTTGCCATAGCGCGAGTACAGGGTCTGCTTGGAGCAACCGGCCTGCTGGGCCACCGCATCCATGCTCATCTGCATGCCCTGTCGTGCGAGCAGCTCGCGCACGGCATCGAACACGCGCTCATCGCGCGCATCGAGGGCGACGGGAAGGTAGGCCGGATTCACGCGGTGGACTATACCGTCCAGTTCAGGATTGTGGAATCACGCCGATGTCGCCGCGTGTGTCTTCCGGTAACACGTTTTGCCGATCCTGTCGGTTGCGTTGCGCGGCTGCGATGTCCATACCGGTGCGAACTGAATAGGGCATCTAAACCGCAGCAAACCCGAATCAGGTTATTCCGTCCTGCAGCAAGGCCTTTTCATGCGGTAGGGCTACAATTTCATTTTCCCAACTGAGCAAGCGCCTCGCTCTGCCATGAAACCGCAAAAAACCGCAGCCAAGACCGTGAAAAACAAGACCAAACCAGCTGAGTCGGAGGTCGCAGTGACCGCTGGTTTCTCCCTGGAGCCGGTGTACACGGCCTTGCGCAAGCGTTACCCCGCGGCCGCACAGGCCGAGGCAGTGGCATTCGCAGCCGATTTCTACAAGCGCATGGAGGCGGACGAGTTCCCCCACCACAGCGCTGAGGAGTGGGCGGCACTGGCCGCCGAGACGCTGGAATTCGCCCGTGCCCGCAAGGCCGGCAAGGCCAATGTGCGCGTATTCAATCCGACGGCAAAGGCCAATGGTTGGGAATCGCCACACACCGTGCTGCAGATCATCAACGATGACATGCCGTTCCTGGTCGACACGGTGACCATGTCGCTGGCCGAACACGGCGTGGGCGTGCATGTGCTGGGCCACCCGGTGCTGCATTTCAGCCGCGACAAGGCCGGCAAGCTGACCAAGGTCGGCGAGGGCCAGCTGGAATCGGTGATGCTGCTGGAGATCGACCGCCAGCCGGCCGAGGCGATGGCCGCCATCGAGCAGGCCATCAACAAGGCGCTCGATGAAGTGCGTGCGATCGTGCGCGACTGGCAGCCGATGCAGGACAAGGCGCTGGCACTGGCCGACGACCTTGGCAGCCGTCAGCTGCCGGTCGACGAGGCTTCGCGCAAGGAAGCGCAGGAATTCCTGCGCTGGGCCGCCGACAACCACTTCACCTTCTTCGGCTACCGCGAGTACCGCGTCGAGAAGCAGGGCAAGGAAGACGTGCTGGCGCCGCTGAACGACACCGGCCTGGGCCTGATGCGCGGCAAGGACAAGTCTGCCGCACGTCCGGTCAAGACCCTGGCCGCGCAGGGCCTGAACACCACGTCCGGGCTGAAGGACGCGCTGATCCTGACCAAGACCAATGCCCGTTCGCGCGTGCACCGCGCCGGTTACATGGACTACATCGGCGTGCTGGAATTCGACGCCAAGGGCAAGATCATCGGCGAGCAGCGCTTCCTTGGCCTGTTCACCTCCAGTGCCTACAACCGCCGCCCGTGGGAAATTCCGCTGGTGCGCCAGCGCTACGAACACGTAATGAAGCAGTCCGGCCTGGCCGGCTCGAGCCACAGCGGCAAGGCGCTGCGCCATATCCTGGAAACCCTGCCGCGCGAGGAGTTGTTCCAGTCCAGCGAGGACGAGCTGTTCCGCACCGCAATGGGCGTGCTGGGCCTGCAGGAGCGCGTGCGCAGCCGCCTGTTCCTGCGCCGTGACAAGTACAGCCGTTTCATCTCCGCGCTGGTCTACCTGCCGCGCGAGCGTTTCAACACCGACGTGCGCCTGCGCATCGAAGCGATGCTCAAGGAAGCGCTGCACGGTGAGTACGTGGACAGCTCGGTGGTGCTGGGCGAATCGCCGCTGGCCCAGGTGCACCTGATCGTGCGCCCCAAACCGGGCGAAATGCTCGACGTCGACACCGCCGAACTGGAGCAGAAGCTGGCCCAGGTGCTGCGCAACTGGCAGGACGATCTGCGCGAAGCGCTGGTCACCCGCCACGGCGAAGCCGAAGGCCTGCGCATCGCTGCGCGTATCGGCAAGGCGCTGCCGGCCGGTTACATCGAAGACAACAGCACCGCTGTTGCCGCCAACGATGTCAGCCAGCTCGACGCCCTGACCGGCCCGGACGACCTGCGCCTGAGCCTGCAGGCGGTGCCGCGTGAATCCGGTGATGGCCTGCGCCTGAAGCTGTATCGCCAGCTGGATGACATCCCGCTGTCGGACGCGCTGCCGATGATGGAAAACATGGGCCTGCGCGTGATCGCCGAGCGTCCGTACCGCCTGTCGGTGGACAACGCGCCGGTGTACGTGCAGGACTTCGAGGTCGAATCGACCGCCGGTGCGATCGATGCGGCCAGCGTCGATGAAGCCTTCGGCGAGACCTTCGCCCGCGTCTGGCACGGCGATGCCGAGAACGATGCCTTCAACCGCCTGGTGCTGGCTGCCGGCCTGCACTGGCGCCAGGTCGCCATGCTGCGTGGCTACTGCAAGTACCTGCTGCAGACCGGCGTGCCGTTCTCGCAGGCGTACGTGGAAGGCACCTTCACCCGTTACCCGTTGCTGGCACGCCTGCTGGTGGAGCTGTTCGAAGCCCGCTTCGATCCGGCCACCGGCCACGAAAGCAAGGACGACATCGCCGCCGGCCAGGCCCAGCTGAAGGCACACCTGGATGTGCTTGCAGCCGGCGACGAAGCCACCCTGAAGGTGCTCAAGACCGTGGTCGATGCCCGCAAGGGTGACCGCGATGCGCAGATGCAGGCCGCGCGCGATGCGCTGCTGAAGCTGATGGACCGCGTGTCGAGCCTGGACGAGGACCGCATCCTGCGCTCGTTCATGGGCGTGATCGATGCGACCCTGCGCACCAGCTACTACCAGACCGATGCCAATGGCCAGCACGGCCATGTCATCAGCTTCAAGTTCGATTCGGCGCTGGTGCCGGACCTGCCCAAGCCGCGTCCGTACCGCGAAATCTTCGTGTACGGCCCGCGCGTGGAAGGTACCCACCTGCGCTTTGGTGCGGTGGCCCGTGGTGGCCTGCGCTGGTCGGATCGTCGCGAAGACTTCCGCACCGAGGTGCTGGGCCTGGTCAAGGCGCAGATGGTCAAGAACACCGTCATCGTGCCGGTTGGCGCGAAGGGCGGCTTCTTCGCCAAGATGCCGCCGGTGAATGGCGACCGCGATGCGATCTTCGCCAACGGCGTGGCCTGCTACAAGCTGTTCATCCAGGGCCTGCTGGACATCACCGACAACATCGTCAACAACAAGATCGTGCCGCCGGTGGACGTGGTCCGTCATGACATGGACGATCCGTACCTGGTGGTGGCCGCCGACAAGGGCACCGCGACCTTCTCCGACATCGCCAACGGCCTGGCCATCGCGCACGGCTTCTGGATGGGCGATGCCTTCGCCTCCGGTGGTTCGGTCGGTTACGACCACAAGGGCATGGGCATCACCGCACGCGGTGCGTGGGAGTCGGTCAAGCGCCACTTCCGTGCGCTGGGCCGTGACAGCCAGAGCCAGGACTTCACTGCGGTCGGCGTCGGCGACATGTCCGGCGATGTGTTCGGCAACGGCATGCTGCTGTCGCGCCACATCCGTCTGCTGGCCGCGTTCGATCACCGCCACATCTTCCTGGACCCGAATCCGGATGCAGCCACGACGTTCGTCGAGCGTGAGCGCCTGTTCACCGTGCCGCGTTCGAGCTGGGCGGACTACGATGCCAAGCTGATCAGCAAGGGCGGCGGTGTGTACCCGCGCAGCCTGAAGTCGATCGAGATCACCCCGCAGGTGCGTGAAGTGCTGGGCCTGGACGAGAGCGTCAAGGCGCTGTCGCCGAACGATCTGATGAGCGCGATCCTGAAGTCGCCGGTCGACCTGCTGTGGAACGGCGGCATCGGTACCTACGTCAAGGCGGCCAGCGAGCAGCACAGCGACGTGGGCGACCGTGCCAACAACGCACTGCGCGTGAACGGTGGCGAGCTGCGCTGCAAGGTGGTGGGCGAGGGCGGCAACCTGGGCATGACCCAGCTTGGCCGCATCGAAGCTGCCCAGGCCGGCGTGCTGCTCAACACCGACTTCATCGACAACTCGGCCGGTGTGGACACCTCCGACCATGAAGTCAACATCAAGATCCTGCTCAACGATGTGGTGCGGGCCAAGAAGCTGACCGTTGAACAGCGCAACAAGCTGCTGGCGTCGATGACCGACGAAGTGGCCGCGCTGGTGCTCAACGACAACTACCGCCAGAACCAGGCGCTGAGCCTGATGGAGCGGATGGCGGTCAAGCGCCTGGGTTCCAAGCAGCACTTCATCCGCACCCTGGAACAGCAGGGCCTGCTCGATCGCCAGATCGAGTTCCTGCCGTCCGATGCCGAGCTGTCCCAGCGCAAGGCGCGCGGCCAGGGCCTGACCCGTCCGGAACTGTCGGTGCTGCTGTCCTATTCCAAGCTGGTGGCGTTTGCCCAGCTGCTGGATTCGGACATTCCGGAAGATCCGTACCTGTCCAAGGAACTGCAGCGCTACTTCCCGACGCCGCTGCAGAAGAAGTACGCCGATGCGATGGAGCGTCACCGCCTGAAGCGCGAAATCATCGCCACGGCCGTGACCAACCAGACCATCAACCGCATGGGCGCCACCTTCCTGATGCGCATGCAGGAAGACACCGGCCGTTCCATCGCCGAGGTTGCCAAGGCCTACACCATCAGCCGCGAAACGCTGGATGCACGCGCGCTGTGGGCACAGATCGATGCCCTCGACGGCACGCTGCCGGAGTCGGTGCAGATCGATGCACTGGAAGTGATCTGGAAGCTGCAGCGTTCGTTCGTGCGCTGGCTGCTCTCGCGCCCGGGCCCGATGCCGGGCATCACCGAGGCGGTCAACCGTTACCAGGGTCCGTTCAACGACATCCGTGTCGCTTCGGGTGTGCTGCCCGATTCGCAGCGTCCGACCTACGAAGCCCTGGTGGCCGAGTGGAAGGAAAAGGGCCTGCCGTCGGCACTGGCGCAGCAGCTGGCCGAGCTGCACTTCCTGGAGCCGGCCTTCGACATCATTGAACTGGCCCGTACCCGCAAGCTGAAGCCGGTGGATGTGTCCAAGATCCACTTCCGCTTGGGCGACGCGCTGCAGCTGCCGTGGCTGTTCGAGCAGATCGACGCGCTGGAGGTCAATGGCCGTTGGCACGCGGTGGCACGTGGCGTGCTGCGCGACGAACTGGCTGCGCACCACCGCAGCCTGGCCGGCCAGGCGCTGGGCACCAAGGGCAGCACCGCTGAAGCCAAGGTGGCCGCGTGGATCGGTCGTGACGACAGCAGCCTGCGCTTCACCCTGGCGATGCTGGCCGAACTGGCCGAGCAGAAGACCCTGGACTACCCGACCGTCTCGGTCGCGGTGCAGCGCCTGGGCCAGCTGGCTGCGCATGGTGCGTAAGCGCATTCGCGCTGACGCCCCACGGTTTGCTCTGCAAACCGTGGGCCCCATGCCAACCATGCTCCCGGACCCCCGCGCCGTTGGCGCGCCCCCCTGACTCAGGGGGGCTCCTGATCTGCAGTAGTTGGAGGAACGGCCCCGCGAAAGCGGGGCCGTTCTGTTTCTGCCTTTGGCCTTTTGCGACCGCCTGACTCGACGCCGGCTGTGAACCTGCAAGGTGGATGACCGGCATATCCGCCGGGACCGTGAGCGCCATGGATGGCGCGATCGAGCCCCCAGGGACGGGTTTACGGCGTGTCCCGGCTGATATGCGGGTGATCCGCCCGGCGCGGTCCAACCCCCGGCGCTCGGTTATGCTCTTCACCAGTTCCCCCCGGATCCACCGATGAGCGACACCCCCCGCATCGCTTTCCTGGCCAGCACCACCGAGCCGGCGCAGATGGCCCGTGCCGCCATGGTTTCGCGCTATGGCGACCATGCGCCGGACAAGGCCGACGTGCTGTGCCCGCTGGGTGGCGATGGTTTCATGCTGCAGACCCTGCACCGGCATGGCCATCTGGGCAAGCCGGTGTTCGGCATGAAGCTGGGTACGGTCGGCTTCCTGATGAACCAGTACCGTGGCGACGATGACGTGCACGCGCGCATCGCCCGCGCCGAGCCGGCCCATCTGCGCCCCCTGGAAATGCTGGCACTGACCGAGTCGGGCACCAGCACCGGCTCGCTGGCCTACAACGACGTGTCATTGCTGCGCCAGACCCGGCAGGCGGCACATATCGGCATCGACCTCAACGGCCAGGAGCGGGTGGCCGAGCTGATCGGCGATGGCGTACTGGTGGCCACGCCGGCCGGCAGCACCGCCTACAACTATTCCGCACACGGGCCGGTGCTGCCACTGGGCTCGCATACCATCGCGCTGACGCCGCTGGCCCCGTACCGCCCCCGGCGTTGGCGGGGTGCCATCCTCAAGGCCGACACCGAAGTGCGCTTCCGCGTGCTTGATCCCTACAAGCGTCCGGTCAGCGTTACCGCCGATTCGCACGAGACCCGCGACGTGGTGGAGGTGACCATCCGCGAGTCGCGCGAGCACCGGGTGACCCTGCTGTTCGACCCCGAGCACAACCTCGAAGACCGGATCATGAGCGAACAGTTCGTTTTTTGAGGACAATACGCTGCCGGCCCCCGCCGACCGCTTGAAGGACCCCACCGATGGGCGACAATTCCCCCCGTTTGCTGACCGTTGCGGTGACCTCGCGGGCGCTGTTCGATCTTGAAGAGAGCCACGCCCTGTTTGAAAGCGATGGCGTGGCCGCCTATGCCGAGTACCAGCGCCAGCACGAGGACGACATCCTCGGGCCGGGCGTGGCTTTCCCGGTGGTGCGCAAGCTGCTGGCCCTGAACCAGGGCGCCAGCCCCGAGAATCCGCGCGTGGAAGTGATCCTGCTGTCGCGCAACTCGGCCGATACCGGCCTGCGCATCTTCAATTCGATCCAGCACTACGGCCTGGGCATCATCCGCGCTACCTTCACCGCCGGCGAACCCACCTGGCCCTACGTGAAGCCGTTCGGCACCGACCTGTTCCTGTCGGCCAACCCGGAGTCGGTGCGCAGCGCGCTGCGCCATGGCATCGCTGCGGCCACCATCCTGCCCAAGCCGCCGGGCGAAACCGCTGCCGCCGCTGCGGACCAGATCGATATCACGCGCCCGGCCGGGCAGCTGCGCATCGCCTTCGATGGCGACGCGGTGATCTTCGGTGACGAGAGTGAGCGCATTTCGCGCGAGCAGGGCGTGGAAGCCTTCGGTCGCCATGAGCGGGAACGTGCGCGCGAACCGCTGAGCGGCGGCCCGTTCCGCGGCTTCCTGTCCGCACTGCATACGCTGCAGGAAGTATTCCCGGCCGGCGACAGCGCGCCGATCCGCACCGCACTGGTGACGGCGCGTTCGGCACCCGCACATGAGCGGGTGATCCGCACCCTGCGCGAGTGGGGCGTGCGCCTGGACGAGGCACTGTTCCTCGGCGGCCGCCACAAGGGCCCGTTCCTGCAGGCGTTCGGTGCCGACATCTTCTTCGATGATTCACAGCACAACATCGACAGTGCCCGCGAACACGTGGCTGCCGGCCATGTGCCGCACGGGGTCGCCAACGAAGACTGAGGTCATGACCGGTGGGTGCCAACCGTTGGTTGGCACTGCCCGATGGTGTGGTAGATGCCAACCTTGGTTGGCATGGCGGCGCCCACCAAGGTGGGCGGCTACCGGTTACGGGGTGGCTGACAAACCCAGCTGCAGATCAACCACTTTCCAGCGCAGGCCCTGTGGTTCCAGTACCACCTTCAACGGCGGTTGGCCCGGGCCGCGATCGACGTCGATCACGAAACGGTCCAGCCCCTCGAAATGGTGCTCGGCATGCTTCAGCGGCTGCGCCGGTTCGGTTGCACCGAAGGCATCGCCGCCCTGCAGTTCATTGCGGCCGCGCTTCCACAGCACGTGCCCCTGCAACATCGCGCCGATCCCGGTCGGGGTGACCATCGTTTCAACGGCGGCGCCGCCCAGCTGGTCGCCCAGGCCATACAGCAGTGCGCCGAACGGGCTGCTCGCGATGTCCGGCCCCGCCTGGCGCACCAGGTAATCATTGAGCTGCGCGCGGACGCTGCCGCGCACGCGCGGGAAGTCCACATAGCGTTCCAGCCACGAGGTGTCGCGTTGCTCGATGGCCTTGGACAGGCCATGCACGGTCAGGTACGGACCGCTGAACCACCAGGCCGCAATGACCAGCATGAGCGCGACGAGGATGCCGATGAGTTTCTTCATGGCGCCCAGACTGCCGCAAGTGCGGCCGCGCGGGGTGAACGCCGGGTGATGCCCTTGCGCATCAGAATTCCAGGTCCAGCGCGGCGCACAGGTAATCGACGAACGGCCCGAGTGCCGCCAGGTCCTTTGCGAGCGTGGACAGCAGGCGTGGACCGGTCATGGTGGCATCGTCCAGCGAACGCCACATCACCCAGTTGCGGTGCTTGAGGTCGTCGATGAATTCGAAATCGGCGGGGAAGCCACGCGGCGGGCGCACCAGCTTCTCGGTCTCCTCGAAGTCAAAGCGCTTGCGCAGCGCCGGAGCGTGCGCGGCGGCCTTCCAGCTGCCGGGGTTGTCCAGGATGAAGTGGCGGACGCGGCGCTGGGTATCCGGTTCGGGATGCCACAGCCCGGCGCCGACGAAGCTTTCACCTGGCTGCAGGTGCACGTAGAACGAGGGCGCTGCCACTTCGCGGCGTCGCTCATGGAACAGCCGCGCACCCTGCCAGGTCTTGTAGGGTGATTTGTCGTTGGAGAAGCGTGCGTCACGGTGGATCCGGAACAGCGAGCCGCCGACGCCGCGGGTATCTGCGCGGAAATGCCCGCTCACCTCGGTCAGTGCCGGCTGCAGGTCGCCCAGCAGGCGCAGGAACGGCTGCCGCACGTGGTCCTCGTACTGCTGGCGGTGATCGTTGAACCAGGCCTTTTCGTTGTGCAGTGCCAGGCTGCGCAGGAACTTGAAACTGGCGTCGGAAAAATACGTGCTCACAGGTCTTCCTGCAGGTGCTGGCCCCAGTCACGCAACGATTGCAGCAGGGCGGCGCGACGGGCGTCGTCGGGCGCCTCGGCGGCCAGTGCATCCAGCTGCTGCTGGTACTGGGACAGGTTGAGTTCGCCCAGGCCTTGCTCGCCGAACAGGCGCTGGCGACGGTAATCGTTCCAGCGCTGGCGGTCTTCAGGCATGAGGCTGTCTGGATGGTTGCGGGCGCGGTAGCGGAACAACAGTTCAGGCAGGCGCGGATCGCGGAAGCGGCCTTCCAGTTCCGCCAGCTGGTCGGCAGGCGTGGTCCGCGCCAATGCCAGCAACGGCTTGTCACCGGCACCGAGGAAGCCGTCGTACAGCGAGGCGTCCACATCGGAAACGCCTTGTGGCCGCGGCTGGTTGTAGACTTGGCGTGCCTTCTCGGCCAACTGCGGCGCAAACCCGCGCAGCCGCTCGACCTTGCCCTCGATGCCCACCACGTCCAGGCCAAGGCGCGCGTGGTCATCGGCACGCAGGTGATTCCAGGCGATCAATGCCGGCACCTTGTTCAGATGCACTTCCTTCAGGGGCACCCGTGCTGCACCCTCGGGGAGCTCGCTCGCACGCAGGTACAGGCGTTGTGCGATCACCTCGGCAGGCAGTTCCAGCAGATCGTCGATGTCACCGTCGAGGTCGAACACGATCACCCGGTTGTTGATGGTCGGGTGCATTGCCAGCGGCAGCACGGGCGCCGCGCACAGGCGGCTGGCCGGATAGCGCATTGAAATGTGCAGCACCGGCTTCAACGCGGCGATATCCAGCAGGCTGGCGACGAAGCGCTTGTCGCGCAGTTTCAGCGCGTAGTCCCACAGGCGTGGCTGCGACTGCTTGAACAGGCGCGCCATGCCGATCGTCGCCCGCACGTCGGACAGTGCTTCGTGGGCATCACCCTCGCGCACATCGTTGGCCTGAGCGAGGTGCTCCAGCTTGAACGAGGTAGCGCCGTCTTCGCGCTTGGGCCACTGGATGCCGTCGGGCCGGATGGCGTGCATCAGCCGCAGCATGTCCAGCAGATCCCAGCGCGAATTGCCGTTGCGCCATTCCCGCTCATAGGGGTCGTGGAAATTGCGGAACAGGCCGTAGCGGATGAACTCGTCGTCGAAACGAAGGGTGTTGTAGCCCAGTGCGCAGGTGCCGGGGCGCGAGAACTGTTCATTGATGCGGTCGAAGGCTTCGGCCTCGCTGATGCCCTCGGCCAGCGCCTGTTGCGGCGTGATGCCGGTGACCATCGTCGCCATCGGCGAGGGCAGCAGGTCATCGGCCGGGCGCACGAAAAAGCTGACCGGCGCATCGATCTCATTGAGGTCGCTGTCGGTGCGGATGCCGGCGTACTGCGCGATGCGGGTGCGGCGCGGGTCCTGGCCGAAGGTTTCCAGGTCGTAGAACAGGAAGCTGTCGGCCATCAGTGTGCACCCTCCAGCACCGGCAGGCGCGCGTGGATCTGCGCTTCCAGTGCATCCCAGTCGATGTTGTCCAGCGTCTGGTGGCCGACGGTGGCAGCAACCAGCATGTCGCGCTGGATGTCGGTGCGGCGCAGCGCTTCGGCGTACGGCGTGTGCAGGAAGGTGACCATCGTGTAATGCGGCACGAAGCGCGTCGGCCAGCGCCGCTGGAGCTCCTGTTCCAGTTCGCGCTGCAGCAGGAAGGCGGGTTCGGCGACGCGGTCGCGCATCTCCAGATAATTTTCCAGCGCCATCTGCTGGATGGCGCGTGCATTCGGCTTGCGTTCGGCCTCGAACGCGGCGAAAGCATCTTCCAGTTGATCGGCCTCCAGCAGATGGCGGGCGAGGGCAACGCAGTCCTCGAAGGCGCAGTTCATGCCCTGCCCATGGAACGGCACCATCGCGTGCGCGGCGTCTCCGATCAGCACCGCGCGGCCCTGCTGGTGCCAGCGTTGCAGGGTGAGGGTGCCGAGCAGCCCGGGTGGATGCTGGTCCCAGTCCGCGCGCAGGTTCGGAATCAGCGGCAGGGTGTCAGCGAATTCGCGCGCGAACAGCGCTTCGGCCTGTTCGCCACTGTTGACCGTGGTAAAGCTGGGGTCACCATGGTTGGGCAGGAACAGGGTCACCGTGAACGTGCCCTCGTGGTTGGGCAGCGCGATGCACATGTAGTGGCCGCGTGGCCAGATGTGCAGTGCATTGCGCTCGATGCGGAAACCGCCGCCTTCGCTGGGCGGAATCTCCAGCTCCTTGTACGAATGGTCGAGGAAGGCAATGTCTTCTCCCAACGGATCGCGGCGGTTCATCGCAGCGCGCAACGCCGAACCGGCGCCATCGGCACCGATAAGCGTGTCGAAGCGGATGTCGTGCGGGCTGTCGTCGCGGTCGTCGATGAAGCGGGCGTAGCCGGCGTCGAAGTCCACGGTGTGCAGGCGACGATGGAAATGCACGGTGGCGCCGGCCTGCTCGGCCAGTTCCAGCAGCGTGGTATTCAGGTCGCTGCGGTGAATCGACCAGATCACTTCGCTGTCGTCACGACCGTAGCGCTGCAGCTGTGGCTCGCCTTCGCGCGGGTGCACCATGCGGCCGCGCATCATCACCGCGCGCGCCATCACTTCCTCTTCCACCCCGGCCTGGCGCAGCGCGTTGCGCCCGCGTTCGGCCAGCGCAAGGTTGATCGAGCGGCCGCTCTCGTAGTCGGCAATGCGCGGGTCGCCGCGGCGTTCGTACAGGGTGATGCGCCAGCCCTGCCGCGACAGCAGGATGGCCAGCAGGGATCCGGCCAGGCCGGCACCGATGATGCTCAGTGAGCGGGATGCATGTGCGATCAACGAACTGTCCAGCAGTAGGAGAGGGGGCGCTTACAGGCCAGCCCAGGCTTCCACTTCCTCGACGAAATGGTGCACGTCCAGGTAGCGGTTGTAGAGCGGGGTGGGCGAGATGCGGATCACATCCGGCTCGCGCCAGTCACCCAGCACGCCGATTGCGCGCAGGTGTTCGAACAAGGCGCGGCCGCGCTCACGGCCGCCGATCACCCGCAGCGACAACTGGCAGCCGCGACGTTCCGGCTCGGCCGGGGTGACGATGTCCAGCACCTGCGGCAGGCGTGCGCGGACC
Organism: Stenotrophomonas sp. STEN046; assembly: GCF_056759755.1. NCBI lineage: Bacteria > Pseudomonadati > Pseudomonadota > Gammaproteobacteria > Lysobacterales > Lysobacteraceae > Stenotrophomonas > Stenotrophomonas sp. STEN046. The sequence continues at coordinate 142,277 of NZ_JBRRDR010000002.1, read as the reverse complement.
AGCCCGTCGAGCATGCCGGTAAGGGCCAGCGACTTGCTGCGCAGCGATTCCATGCCGGCGCGCTCGAACAGATCCAGCGATGCGCGCAGCGGCGCCAGGCCGAGAATCGGCGGATTGCTCAGCTGCCAGCCCTCTGCGCCGACGGCCGGCTGGAACTGTGGCGCCATCTGGAAGCGGGTGGCTTCGTCGTGGCCCCACCAGCCGGCAAACCGCGGCAGCGTGGTGTCGCGATGGTGGCGCTCGTGCACGAACGCACCGGCAACGGCACCGGGGCCGCTGTTGAGATACTTGTAGTGGCACCACACGGCGAAGTCCGGGGCAACGTCATGCAGGTGCAGCGGCAGGTTGCCGACCGAATGGGCAAGATCGAAACCGATGCGCGCGCCCTGCAGGCGTGCGGCACGGGTGATCGCGTCAAGATCGAACGCTTGCCCGCTGCGGTATTGCACCCCGGGCCACAGCACCAGCGCCAGGCGTGGGCCGTGCTCGCTGATGGCGCGTTCGATGGCGGCCATCGAAATCGTGCCCTGGGCTTCATCCGGCTGCACTTCCACCAGGCAGTCGGCCGGGTCGAAACCATGGAAGCGGATCTGCGCCTCCACCGCATGGCGGTCGGTCGGGAATGCGCCGGCCTCCATCAGGATCACCGGACGTTCTGCGGTGGGCCGGTAGAAGCTGACCATCATCAGGTGCAGGTTCACGCTCAGCGTGTTCATCGCCACCACTTCGCTGGGCAGCGCGCCGACCACGCGGGCCAGCTGCGCGCTGACCAGGCGGTGATAGGACAGCCACTGGGTCGGCCCGGTGAAGTGGCCTTCCACTGCCAGTTCACCCCACTGCTTCATCACTTCCTGCACCGCCGCCTGTGCGCCGCGCGGTTGCAGGCCCAGCGAGTTGCCCACGAAGTAGGTCTGCTCCCCAGCACCGTGGCGCGGAATCAGGAATTCGTTACGCAGCGGGCGCAGCGGATCGGCGGCGTCCAGGGCAATGGCGTGGGTGCGGCTGAGCAGGTCGGACATGGTCGGGCAACAGGCTGCAACGGGGCTGCCAGTGTAGCGCCTGGGGCCTGCCGCGGCGTCTGCGAACCCAGCGCCAGCGCCGCATGATCCGGTAGTCGTCAACCTTGGTTGGCGCACGTGCGACCAGGCGCCCACCAAGGTGGGCATCTACCGTTCGATCGTTCAGCCCGCCACGGGCGTGGGCAGCGGGTCCACGTGACCGCATTCGCTGCAGGTGCGCAGCGCGATGCTCGCCTGGTACCGCGCGAATACCTTCGGCAGGTCGGTCTCGATGTTCTGCAGTGCGAAGAACTCTTCATGCAGCTTGTGGTTGCAGCGTTCGCAATGCCAGATCACGCCATCCAGCTCGTGCGGCAGGCGCTTGCGTTCAACCACCAGGCCGATGCCGCCGGGCGGGCGCCGCGGCGAGTGCGGCACCTTTGCAGGCAGCAGGAAAATCTCGCCGGCGCGGATCGGAATGTCGCGTACCGCGCCGTCCTCCTGCACCTTCAGCACCATCTCGCCTTCAAGCTGGTAGAACCACTCCGGGCCTTCGTCGTAGTGGTAATCGGTGCGCGAATTCGGCCCTCCGACCACCATTACGATGAAATCGCCGTTGTCGATCATCTTGTTGCCCACCGGCGGCTTCAACAGGTGGCGGTGTTCTTCGATCCAGGCGTGCAGGTTGATCGGGGAGGCGAGCATGGTCGGGTTCCGTGGGGATCAGTCGCGCTTGCCCTTGCGCGGGACGTAGGACAGGGCCTTCTCGTAAGCCGGCTGCAGTTCTTCCAGGGCGCCGACGTCGATGCCCATCTCGCGCACGCGGCCGTCCTTCAGGCTGTAGACCCAGCCGTGCACCATCAGCTTCTGGCCGCGTGCCCAGGCGTCCTGCACGATGGTCGAGCGGCACAGGTTGGCCACCTGCTCGATGACGTTCAGTTCGCACAGGCGCGCGTGCTTGAGCTCATCGGTCTCGATCGCCTCGATGATCGCGCTGTGCTTCTGCATCACGTCGCCGACGTGGCGCAGCCAGTTGTCGGCCAGGCCTACGCGGGTATTGTGCAGGCAGGCATGCACGCCGCCGCAGCCGTAGTGGCCCACGATCAGGATGTGCTTGACCTTCAGCTGGTCCACCGCGTACTGCACCACGCTCAGGCAGTTCAGGTCGGTGTGGGCCACCACGTTGGCCACATTGCGGTGCACGAATACTTCGCCCGGGGCCATGCCGATGATCTGGTTGGCCGGCACGCGCGAATCGGAACAACCGATCCACAGATATTCCGGATGCTGCTGCTTGGCCAGCTGGTGGAAGAACTCGGGGTCTTCCTTCTCGATGCGGTCGGCCCAGTCGCGGTTGTTCTGCAGCAGCTTGTGGATGTCTTTCATTTCGGTTGTCCCTGACGTCGGGTGGGGAGCAAGGCGTGGCCGGACCGGCCACGTCGTCGCGGGAAACGGTGCGCTCAGCCGCCGGTGGCGACCTCGTCGCGGTGCCAGCGCATCCACTGCGCCAGCTCGGTGGAAGGCTGCGCGTCCAGCCGCTCCAACTCGGCGATCACCGCCTGCTGGTTGGCCTCGGGGTGGTTCTGGCTCAGCTTCAACGCCAGCTGCACGTGCTCGACGATGAAGCAGAAGCCGACGATGCCGCGCAGCTGGCGGCGGTGGTCGTCGCGCTGCGGCTCGAACTGCCAGGCCTGGCCGACGCTGGCTTCGAAATGGTTACCGATGTCGCTGACCAGCTGGGCCAGTTCATCTGTATCGTCGAAGCGCTGGAGCTGGCCGCGCAGTTCGGCGGCGGCATAGTTCCAGGTGGGCACGCGTGCCGCCGGTTCCTTGTCGGGGTACCAGCTGGCCGATACGTAGGCATGCGGGCCGTCCACCAGCACCTTGGCTGCACCGTTGTGGCGCGCCTGCGGGTTGGCGCGGGCCCAGTGCCCCCGCAGCTCGATGCGGTCGCCATCGCGCCGGTACAGCACCGGCAGCCGCGTCAGTTCGGGCAGGCCATCGCTACCGGCAGTCAGCACGGTGACGAACGGATCACGCGCCAGCAGTCGGTCCAGCCACAGCAGGTCGGTTTCGGCGAAAGCGCGAGGGGTGAACATCCGGTGGCCTCAGGCGCGGCTGCCGAGTGACTGCACCATGCGACCGTGCAGGCCTTCGTCGCTGCCGGCCTGCGGCGGTTGCACTTCGTGCAGCGAGAAGCCGCGCACCAGCGCATCTTCTTCATCCAGGCCGTCGTATTCGACGAATTCAGCGTCGAACAACTGCGAGCGCGCCGTGTCTTCACTGTCGTAGCTCAGCGTGTTGCCATCGCTGTCGAGTACTTCGGCGGTGCCGGCCGCGCGGATGCGCAGGCGCGCCCAGATCAGGGTGTTGCCGAGGCTGGCCAGCCACCAGCTGTCGCGGGCGTCGGAAGAATCGTTCATGTGTGTCTTACCAGAGCGAGGCCAGCCAGAGCAGGGCAGCCATGCCCAGTCCGGCCAGCAGGGTCAGCAGCGATACCCATGCCGGTGTCGCCAGCCCCGACAGCGAGCGGTCCGGTTGCTGCCGATAGTCACGGCGCAGCAACCAGGCCAGGGCGTCGGGCTTGAGGAAGGCGCCGCTGCCGAAGCGCTGCGCGAGCGCCGGGTGGCGGTCACGCACGTGCACCAGGGTCAGCGGCCAGAAGATCACGAAGGCACTGAAACCGGCCACTGCCACGCCGACGAAACACAGGGCGAAGAACAGGGTCATGGCAGCGGTGCCTCCGTGGTCGTGTGGGCTTAGAAGTCCGCGCTGCCCGGGGCGCGCGGGTAGGGGATCGAGTCGCGGATGTTGGACAGGCCGCAGACATAGACCACCAGGCGCTCGAAGCCCAGGCCGAAGCCGGCGTGCGGCACCGAGCCGTAGCGGCGGAAATCGCGGTACCAGCTGTAGTGCTCGCGATCCAGGCCGAACTGCGCCATGCGTGCATCCAGCACGTCCAGGCGCTCTTCGCGCTGGCTGCCGCCGATGATCTCGCCAATGCCCGGGGCCAGCACGTCCATCGCCGCGACGGTCTTGCCGTCGTCGTTCAGGCGCATGTAGAAGGCCTTGATGTGCTCGGGGTAGTTGGTCACCACCACCGGGCGACCGACGTGTTCCTCGGTCAGCCAGCGCTCGTGCTCGGTCTGCAGGTCCAGGCCCCATTCCACCGGGAAGTCGAACTTCTTGCCGGACTTCTGCAGCAGGGTGACCGCATCGGTGTAATCGATGCGCTCGAACGGCGCGTTGATGAAGTCTTCCAGCTTGGTGATCGCGTTCTTGTCCACGCGCTCGGCGATGAAGGCCAGGTCGTCGCCGCGCTCGTTGAGCACTGCGCGGAACAGGTACTTCAGGAACTCTTCGGCCAGGCGGGCGTCTTCGGCCAGGTCGGCGAAGGCGATTTCCGGCTCGATCATCCAGAACTCCGCCAGATGGCGGGTGGTGTGGCTGTTCTCGGCGCGGAAGGTCGGGCCGAAGGTGTAGACCTTGCTCAGCGCCAGGCAGTAGGCCTCGACGTTCAGCTGGCCGGACACGGTCAGGAAGGTTTCCTTGCCGAAGAAGTCGCGGCTGAAGTCGATCCCGCCCTGGGCGTCACGCGGCAGGTTCACCATGTCCAGGGTGGACACGCGGAACATCTGGCCGGCGCCTTCGGCATCGGAGGTGGTGATGATCGGGGTGCTGATCCAGTTGAAGCCGTTCTCGTGGAAGAAACGGTGCACGGCCTGGGACAGGCAGTTGCGGATGCGGGTGACCGCGCCGAACAGGTTGGTGCGCGGGCGCAGGTGCGCCACTTCACGCAGGAACTCCGGCGTCATCGGCTTGGGCTGGATCGGGTAGGTGAGCGGGTCTTCGACCCAGCCGACCACCTCGACCGCGCTGGCCTGGATCTCGAACGACTGGCCCTTGCCCTGCGACTTCACCAGGGTGCCGGTGGCCACCAGCGAGCAGCCGGTGGTCAGGCGCTTGACCTCGTCGAAGTTGGCAAGGCTGTCGCCGGCCACGACCTGGATCGGGGCGAAGCACGAACCGTCGGTCACATTCACGAAAGCCAGATTCGCTGAACCGCGCACCGTGCGCACCCATCCGCGTACCGTGACTTCGCCGCCTTCCGGGATCTTCCCGGCAAGCGCATGTTCAACGCTGACCACCGTCATGACTTGAATCCTCTGCTGATCGACTCGATCTGTGAACACGGGAGTTTACCGGTTGCAGCGTTCTGCTTGCGAGGCATTTTTCGCGGCCGCCGGCTCCTTATAATGTCCCCGTACCTCTGGAGTGAATCCCCATGGCTGTCAGCCTGACCCCCGTTGCCTTCGAGCGCGTGCAGCGCTTTGTCGCCCAGACCCCCGGCGCGCTGGGCCTGCGTTTCGGCGTGACCAAGACCGGCTGCTCCGGCTGGGGGCATATCACCGACCTGGCCCGTGACGAGCGCGAGGGCGACACCGTGTTCGACCAGGACGGGGTCAAGATCTTCGTCGACGCCAAGAGCCTGGCCCTGGTGGATGGCACCGTGATCGACTTCGGCAAGCACGGCTTGAGCGAGACCTTCACGTTCACAAACCCGAACGCGACCGCTGAGTGCGGCTGCGGCGAGAGCTTCACCACCGACGCCGACAAGGCCTGAGGGCCGGCTTCCGCGTCCGCCGGGCATGGCCCGGCGCTACCGGGGCGAGGGATCCATGGATGGAACGACCGGTTTTCACCTATTACCCGAACGCCTACGCACTGTCCTTCGAGGACATTGCGGGGGTCTGCGACTGCTGTGGCGAGCCGCGGACACTGCGCTACCGGGGGCCGTTCTACACCCGCCTGTGCCCGGATTACCTGTGCCCCTGGTGTATCGCCGATGGCAGGGCAGCGGCCAGTTATGAGGGGGAATTCACCGGCTGGAGCGATATCGAGGGGGTATCCCCGGATCCGGCCGATCCGCCGCCGACCATCGCCCGCGAGCTGCTGCTGGAGATCTGCGAGCGCACCCCGGGCTACTCGTCCTGGCAGCAATCGGTCTGGCTGAGCCATTGTGAGCGGCCTTGTGCCTTCCTCGGCTTCGCCGGCAGCGAAGATCTGCTGCCCATCCTCGATCAGGTCCGGCCCGATGTGGCGGCAGTCAATCCACGCGACGCCGACTGGGTGCTGGCGCACCTGGGTCGGGACGGGATGATGGTCGGTTGCCTGTTCCAGTGCCTGGAATGCGGCCAGCATCGCCTGCATGTGGATCTGGGGTAGCCCGGGCCGGCTTCCGCGTCCGCCGGGCATGGCCCAGCGTTGCCAGGTTCAGCTCGCTCTGCGGCTCGCCGGTTGCCCGGCAGCCCCATCTACGCCATAATGCGCGGCTTCCTGCCTCCCTGGCAGGAGCCCTTGCCCCACCGCGGTATCAACGGCGGGGGGCTGTCCGGCCCGAACGGGCCACATCCGAAAGGTAGAAAAAACATGAGTCGTCATTACGAAATCGTGTTCATGGTCCACCCGGACCAGAGCGAGCAGGTCCCGGCCATGATCGAGCGCTACAAGTCGCTGGTCGAGAACGGCAACGGCACCATCCACCGTCTGGAAGACTGGGGCCGCCGCCAGCTGGCGTACCCGATCCAGAACCTGGTGAAGGCGCACTACGTGCTGCTGAACATCGAAGCCGACCAGGCCGTGCTGACCGAGCTGACCGAAAGCTTCCGCTTCAACGACGCCGTGCTGCGCAACCTGGTCATCAAGCGTGACGAGGCTGACACCGAGCAGTCGCTGATCATGAAGAGCAAGGACGAGAAGGGCGACAAGCCCGAGCGTGGTGAGCGTCGTCGTCGTGATGACGAAGAAGGCGAAACCACCCCCGCCGCCGCTGACAACGATGCCGGCGACGACGCCGCTTCGGCCGCTTAAGGAGCACTGACATGTCCAAGTTCTTCCGTCGCCGCAAGTTCTGCAAGTTCACCGCCGAAGGTGTCAAGGAGATCGATTACAAGGATCTCAACACCCTGCGCCAGTACCTGACCGAGAACGGCAAGATCGTGCCGAGCCGCGTCACCGGTACCAAGTCGAAGTACCAGCGTCAGCTGGCGACCGCCGTCAAGCGCGCTCGCTTCCTGGCCCTGATTCCGTACACCGACAACCACGACATCTGATGCCGGCGGGGCGGCCACGTGCCGCCCCCCTGTGCCAGCTATTCGGACAGCCATCGCTGCGGGGCCATCGCCTCGCTAACGAATAATTCATCTGGAGCAATACCATGCAGCTGATTCTTCTGCAGAAAGTCACCAACCTCGGCAACCTGGGCGACCTGGTCGACGTGAAGCCGGGCTACGGCCGTAACTTCCTCGTGCCGCAGGGCAAGGCCGTGCCGGCCACCGAGAGCAACAAGGCCGAGTTCGAAGCCAAGCGCGCCGACTACGAAGCCAAGGCGCAGTCCATCCACGCCGACGCTGAAAGCCGCAAGGCCAAGCTGGAAGGCGCGAGCGTGACCGTCGCCGCCAACGCTTCGACCGAAGGCAAGCTGTACGGCTCGGTCGGCGCCCGCGAAATCGCCGATGCCTTCACCGCTGCCGGCCTGCCGCTGAGCAAGAGCGAAGTCATCCTGGGCGAAGGCGCCTTCCGCAACATTGGCGAGTACGAAGTCCTGGTGCACCTGCACGCGGACGTCGAGACCACCGTCAAGGTCGTGGTTGAAGCCGAAAAGGCCTGATCCCACGCCGCAAGGCCTGGTATCACCGGAACGGGCGCCCGCAAGGGTGCCCGTTTTGTTTTGGGCGGACGCCCTGCAGGCGGTGTCGCGCGATGCGCGACCGCATCCCCGGGCGGGCAATGTTCCACGCCCATTCGTAGAACACGGCCACATCGGTATACTCAGGACGTCATGCCCGCTCCGAAGTCGCTGATTCCATTGGAATCAACCACTTGGCGGGTAAGCCGGCCCTCGCTGGCCCCAGTCCGGAAACCCTATGCGTCTTTCCACGATCAAGCTGTCCGGCTTCAAGTCGTTCGTCGATCCGACCACCCTGCACCTGCCGACCAACATGACCGGCGTGGTGGGGCCCAACGGCTGTGGCAAGTCGAACATCATCGATGCCGTGCGTTGGGTCATGGGTGAAAGCTCGGCCAGCCGTCTGCGTGGCGATTCGTTGACCGACGTGATCTTCTCCGGGTCAAACGCCCGCAAGCCCGTCTCGCAGGCCACCGTCGAGCTGATCTTCGACAATTCCGATCACACGATTTCCGGCGAATACGCCTCGTTCAACGAAATCTCGGTCAAGCGCACCGTCAGCCGCGACGGCAGCAGCAACTATTACCTCAACGGCACCAAGTGCCGTCGGCGCGACATCACCGACCTGTTCCTCGGCACCGGGCTGGGCCCGCGCAGCTACTCGATCATCGAGCAGGGCATGATCAGCCAGATCATCGAGGCGCGTCCGGAAGACCTGCGCGTGTACCTGGAAGAAGCCGCCGGCATCTCCAAGTACAAGGAGCGCCGCAAGGAAACCGAGACCCGCATCCGCCACACCCGCGAGAACCTGGACCGTCTGGGCGACCTGCGCGAGGAGATCACCAAGCAGCTCGAGCACCTCAAGCGCCAGGCGCGCCAGGCCGAGCAGTACCAGGCGCTGCAGGAAGAGCGCCGGGTCAAGGATGCCGAGTGGAAGGCATTGGAATACCGCGGCCTCGATGGCCGTCTGTCCAAACTGCGCGAAGGCCTGTCGCAGGAAGAAACCCGCCTGCAGCAGCTGATCGCCGACCAGCGCGATGCCGAGGCCCGTATTGAAACCTCGCGCGTGCGCCGCGAAGAATCGGCCGATGCGCTGAACGCCGCGCAGGCCGAGGTCTACCAGGTGGGCAGCACACTGGCCCGCCTGGAACAGCAGATCCAGCACCAGCGTGAATTGTCGCAGCGCCTGCACAAGGCGCGTGATGAAACCCGGCAGGCACTGGCCGAGCTTGGCCAGCACATCAGCGGCGACGAAGCCAAGCTGATGGTGCTGCGTGAAGCGGTCGATGCGGCCACGCCGCAGCTGGAAGAACTGCAGGAAGAAGACGAGATCAAGCAGGAGGGCCTGCGCGAGGCCGAGACCCGGCTGTCCGATTGGCAGCAGCGGTGGGAACAGCACACCTCGCAGAGCTCGGAAGCCTCGCGTGCCGGTGAAGTCGAGCGTACCCGCGTGGACTACCTGGACAAGCAGATCCTGGATGCCGATCGCCGCCGCGAAGCGCTGGCCGCCGAGCGCGCAGGGCTGGATGTGGATGCATTGGATGAGGCGTTCGAGCAGCTGTACCTGCAGCACGAAACCCAGAAGACCGCGTTGGATGAACTGACCGGCCAGGTCGATGAGCGCAAGCACGGCGTTGTCGCCGTGCAGGAGCAGCAGCGCAGCAGCCAGAACGAGCTTGCCGAACTGCGCAAGCAGGTCAACGGCCTGCGCGGGCGGCTGTCTTCGCTGGAAACCCTGCAGCAGGCCGCACTGGGCCAGGAGCAGGGTGCGGCCGTGGCATGGCTGAAATCGCATGGGCTGGATTCGGCCGCCCGCGTCGGCGAGCGCCTCGATGTCGACGCTGGCTGGGAAAACGCCGTGGAAAGCGCGCTCGGCCAGTTGATCGAAGGTGTGCTGGTCGACGACCCGGCCAGCCTGGTCGATGCATTGGGTGAACTGGGCGATGGCCGCATCGCACTGGTGGCCAACGATGGCGCGGACCTGAAGGTCGCAGCGACGTCGCTGGCTGCACGTGTGCGTGGCCCTGCGCCGGTCCGCCGCCTGCTTGCGCGCCTGCACGGTGCGCGTGATCTGGCTGAAGCCAGGGCGCTGCAGGCCAGCCTGCCCGAAGGCGATTCGATCATCACCCAGGGGGGGGAGCGTCTGGGCGAGGGCTGGGTGCGCGTGTCGCGCTCCGGCGCCGCCAAGCAGGGCGCGCTGCTGCGCGAACGCGAAATCAACGAACTGCGCGAACAGATCGAGCAGCTGCAGTCGCGCGAAGCGGAGCTGGAAGAACAGCTGGCCGATTTCCGTGAGCAGCTGCTGGCCGCCGAACAGCAGCGCGAGGATGCGCAGCGGTCGCTGTACCTGGCCCACCGCGCGGTGTCCGAACTGGCCGGCCAACTGCAGGGGCAGCAGGGCAAGGTCGAAGCGGCGCGTACGCGCATCGACCGCATCGAGGGTGAGCTCGGCCAGCTGCTGGAGACCCTGGAGATCAACCGTGAGCAGGCGCGTGAAGCCCGTTCGCGGCTGGAGAATGCGGTCAACAGCATGGGCGACCTGGAGTCGAACCGGCAGGGGCTGGAAGGCGAGCGCCGGCAGTTGACCGAGGCGCGCGACCTGGCCCGTGATGCCGCCCGCGCGGTGCGTGAGCGTTCGCATTCGCTTGCCCTGACCCTGGAATCACAGCGCGCCCAGGTGGCGTCGTTGAGCCAGGCGCTGGAGCGCATGAGCACCCAGCGTGGCCAGCTGGATTCGCGCCTGGGCGAACTGCATCTGCAGCTGGATGAGGGCGACACACCGGTCGAATCGCTGCAGGCCGAGCACCAGAACGCATTGGAAGAGCGCGTGCGCGCTGATCGCGTGCTGACCGAGGCGCGTACGCTGCTGGACGGCATCGATGCTGAGCTGCGCAATTTCGAACAGACCCGGCACCAGCGCGACGAGCAGGCCCTGGCGCAGCGCGAGCGGATATCGCAGCGCAAGCTGGACCAGCAGGCGCTGGTGCTCAGCGCCGAGACCCTGCAGGGCGCGGTGGAGAAGGCCGGGTTCGTGCTGCAGGATGTCATCAACGCATTGCCCGACGAGGCGCGCCTTGGCGACTGGGAGCAGGCCGTGCACCAGATCGACGGCCGCATGCGCCGGCTGGAGCCAGTCAACCTGGCCGCGATCCATGAGTATGGCGAGGCGTCGCAGCGCTCGGAATACCTGGACGCGCAGCATGTGGACCTGACCACCGCGCTGGAAACCCTGGAAGATGCGATCCGCAAGATCGACCGCGAAACCCGTGGCCGTTTCAAGGACACCTTCGACCGCGTCAACGCCGGCGTACAGGCGCTGTATCCGCGCCTGTTCGGCGGTGGCCACGCTTACCTGGAACTGACCGGTGAAGACCTTCTCGATACCGGCGTGACCATCATGGCGCGCCCGCCGGGCAAGCGCGTGTCGAGCATCTCGCTGCTGTCCGGCGGCGAGAAGGCAATGACTGCCGTAGCCCTGGTGTTTGCCATCTTCCAGCTCAACCCCGCGCCGTTCTGCCTGCTGGACGAGGTGGACGCGCCGCTGGACGAAGCCAACGTCGGCCGTCTGGCCAACATGGTCAAGGAAATGAGCGAGAAGGTGCAGTTCCTGTTCGTCAGCCACAACAAGGCGACGATGGAGGCCGCACACCAGCTCTCGGGCGTGACCATGCGCGAGCCGGGCGTCAGCCGCCTGGTCAGCGTGGACCTGGAAGAAGCCGCGCGATTGGCGGGCGCGGCCTGACGTGCCATCCTAGTTACCTGAATGAACTAGCCGGAGAACCTAACGAATGTCCGACACGGCACTGTTGCGCATCGGCATCCTGGCCGCCGGCCTGCTGTTGGTCGCTGCGATCTTCCTGTTTGGCCGTCCGAAAAAGAAGCCCCAGGGGCGTCGTCTGGACAGCGCCGAACCGACCAGCGGCGAACGCCGCGAACCGGTACTGGGCGAGGACGGCGTGCCGCTGGCTGATGGCCGCCAGGAGCCTGGCATGGGCGACGAAGGCGAGCAGGCCGAACTGGGCCTGACCGACCTTGATGGCGCAGCCAGCGATCTGGGCAAGCGCGCGACGCAGGATTTCGACAAGATCGTTTCGCTGTTCGTGGCCGCCCGTGCCGGCGAGCAGCTGCGCGGCGAAGACATCGTCGTGGCGGCCGAGAAGACCGGCCTGGTGTTTGGCCACATGAACGTTTTCCACCGCCTGGTGGAAGGGCATCCCGAGCGCGGGCCGATCTTCTCGATGGCCAGCATCATGAAGCCGGGCAGCTTCGACATGGCCAACATCCGCGCCATGGAAACGCCGGCCATCGCCTTCTTCCTGACCCTTCCAGCGCCGCTGACCGCGCTCGATGCCTGGGAAAAAATGCTGCCGACCGTGCAACGCATGGCCGAGCTGCTGGACGGCGTGGTGCTTGATGACAGCCGCAACGCGCTGGGTCGCCAGCGCATCGCGCATATCCGCGATGAGCTGCGCGCCTATGATCGCCAGCACCAGGCGCCGCCGCTGACCAAGACCCCGCGCTGGTAAAGTCATTTTTTCGGTGTGCCGACCAACGGTCGGCACCCACAACAGTAGATCCACGCCATGCGTGGATGCGGTCTACACCGGTACGCCAGCCACCTTCGCGAACGCGCTGCGGAAGGCGGTCATCTCTTCTTCGGTACCCACCGTAACGCGCACCCGCTGCGGCCAGATGGGCCAGCTGCGCCCGATCACCACGCCGTTGTCCGCCATGGCCTTGGCGAATGCGGCGCCGTCGCGCTGGACATCCACTACAAAACAATTCGCTTCCGACGGCAGGCAGTCGAACCCGCGCTTGCCCAGCCAGGCAATCGTGGCCTGCCGGGCCTTGGCATTCTGCAGCCGGCGCTGCGGGATCAGTTGGGGGTCGCGCAGGCTGGCCAGCGCTGCTGCCAGCGCCGGAACCGGCAGCGGGTTCTCGCCCAGGCTGGCCAGTTCGCGCAGCCGGTCGGGGTGTGCCGCCGCCACACCCAGACGCAGGCCGGCCATGCCGTACAGCTTGGAGAACGTGCGCAGCACGATAAGGTCGTCGCGCCGGGTCACCTGTGCAATCTGGCTGGGCTGTTCGCTGTACTGCAGATAGGCCTCGTCCAGCAGCACGCGGGTGCTGGCGGGCTTGTTGGCCAGCAGCCAGTCCAGCTCGCTGGCAGAACTGATCGAGCCGGTGGGGTTGTTGGGATTGCACACGTACAGCAGCCCGACTGGGCGTGCATGTGCGGCCGCCACCATGGCGCGCAGGTCGTGTGCGCCATCGCTGCGCAGTGGCACCTTCTGCACGTGCGCGCCGCGCGCGGCCGCCATCTCACCCAGTGTCTCGAAGGTCGGGTCGGCCACCACCAGGCCGGCCTGCGGGCCGGTCCACAGGGTTGCCGCACGGTTCAAGGGTTCGCTGGAGCCGGGGTAGAGGCGCACATGGTCGGCCGGAATGCCGGCCTGGGCGATGAAGGCATCGCGCACCTCGCCGGCCAGCGCGAAGCGGTAGCGGCCGCAGCTGGCGATGCTGTCCCGCGCCGCCTGCTGGGCGGCCGGGGAGGGGCCATACGGGCATTCGTTGAAGTTCAGCAGCACCGCGCCGTTGGAGGCGGCCGGTGCCGCTGCAGACGCAGGCTGCGCATGGCCAAGGCGGGGCAGGCCGCTACCGGCAACGGCAAGGCCGGCGCCGGCCAGCTGCAGGAAGTGACGGCGGGAGGCGGGCAGGGTCACAGGTGGAATTCCGCAGGGCGACCGCCGCACGCTAGCGCCGCCGGGTGCGGGCGGCAAGGGCTTCCGGCTCACATTGGCAGCTGTAGAATTCCACAATTGCCTCAACTAGCAGCCCTTGGAACATGAACAACAGTCCCGCCGAGCGTGCGGCCGAATTGCGCCAAATGATTGCGCAGGCACAGTACGAATACTCTGTTCTAGATGCTCCAAGCATGTCTGATGCCGAATACGGAAGGCTGGTTCGACAGCTAGAGCAACTTGAGCGACGTCATCCAGAAATAGCCCAAGGTCGCGCCGTCTCGCCAGAGGCGCGAGCACGAGCGCTTCGTCGCATTATCGATCAAGCTAATCATGCTTACCATGATCAGGATGCGCCGATCATTCCTGATGTTGAGTATGACAAGTTTGTGCGTGAGCTCGAACTGCTGGAGGCAACGCATCCAGAGCTAGTGGTGTCAAATTCTCCAACTGCAAAGGTTGGCGGGGAGGCATTCGCCTCTTTCCGAAAGGTTGCACACAGTACCCCGATGCTCTCTCTGTCCAACGCTTTTGACGAGTCAGAAGTGCGGACGTTTGTAAAGCGCATCGAGGGTGTGACGAAGCGGTCTCGGTTGGAGTTTTCAGTTGAGCCGAAGTTTGATGGGTTGGCTATCAGTCTGGTCTATGTCAACGGTGAGTTGAATCGCGCCGTCACTCGTGGTGATGGCCGAGTCGGCGAAGACGTAACCGAGAACGTTCGAACGATTGCAGACGTGCCGAAGAAAATTGCCTCCATCAATTTTCCTTTGAGAATTGAAGTTCGAGGAGAGGTCTATATGACTCACAAGGGCTTCAACGATTTCAATGAAAGGGCTCTGCGCGAAAGGCGAAAGCCACTGGCAAATCCGCGCAATGGCGCAGCAGGATCGCTCCGTCAACTCGATCCTAAAGTTACAGCCGGTCGCCCACTTTCTTTCTTCACGTATGGTGTAGGAGATGTGGAGTTTGCCAAGGATCTTTTCCGTGAAAGCGAGGACTGGCATGAGCTTTCGCACTCAGACATGTTGAAGGCCTTGGCGGCTTGGGGATTTCCCGTAAACGAGCATGTCGGTACCGCGATTGGTCTGGAGGGACTACTCACCTACTACGAATCAATGGGTTCGCTCCGAGAAGACCTTCCATTCGATATTGATGGAGTTGTCTACAAGCTAAACGACAGAGCTGGACAGCGGCAGATGGGCTTCGTAGCGCGCGCCCCGCGCTGGGCCATCGCGCACAAGTTCCCTGCGCAGGAACAGAGCACCACGCTGGAAGCCATCGAAATCCAGATCGGCCGCACCGGCGCCGCCACCCCGGTGGCGCGCCTGGCGCCGGTTGCGGTGGCGGGCGTGATCGTCTCCAACGCGACCCTGCACAACGCCGACCAGATCGCGCGGCTGGATGCGCGCGTCGGCGACAGCGTGATCGTGCGCCGTGCGGGCGATGTCATTCCGGAAGTGGTGAGCGTCATCCTCGACCGCCGCCCGCAGGGCACTACGCCGTGGCAGATGCCGACGCGCTGCCCGGTGTGTGGCTCGGAGATCGTGCGCGAGGAGGGGGCAGCTGCGTGGCGTTGTTCGGGCGAACTGTCCTGCCCGGCGCAACGCAAGGAAGCCATCGCGCACTTCGCCTCGCGTCGCGCAATGGACATCGACGGCCTGGGCGATAAATACATCGAAACCCTGGTCGATGCAGGCATCGTCAAGAGCGTGGCCGACCTGTATCGGCTTACCCGCGACCAGCTGCTGCAGCTGAAACTGGTACTGGACGCCGAGGATCCTTCGGCACTGGCTGCAAGCCTGAAGCTGCACCTGCCGGCCGAAGGCAGCGGTGCGGTGCTCAACGCGGTGCTGAAACTGGATGGCAACGATCCGGGCTGGCGTGCGCAGGCGCTGGCACAGCCGGCCGCCTTCGAATGGAATACCAGGAAGATTGCAACCAAATGGGCCGACAACCTGATTGCGGCAATCGATGCCAGCCGCGATGCCAGCCTGGAGCGCCTGCTGTTCGCACTGGGCATCGAGCATGTGGGTGAAAGCACGGCCAAGGCGCTGGCGCAGTGGTTTGGCGATCTGGAACTGATCCGGCGCCTGCCGTGGCCGCTGTTCAAGCGCGTACCGGACATCGGCGGCGAAGTAGCCCGCTCGCTCGGTCATTTCTTCGAGCAGCAGGGCAACCAGCAGGCCATCGATGATCTGTTGCAGGTCGGCCAGGTGCGCATCAGTGACGTGCATCCGCCGAGCGCCAAACTGCGTGATGGCCTGGATCTTGCCCAGCTGCTGGTCGAGGCGGAGATTCCGGGGATCACCCGCCTGCGTGCGGAGAAGCTGGTGGCGGCACTGCCCAGTGCGCAGTCGGTGCTGGATGCCGAGCATGGCCAGTTCGTCAACGCCGGCCTGCCCGATGACACCGCGCGGGGCGTTGCGGCATGGCTGGACACTGAGGGCCATGGCGCGATGCTGCTGGCCGCCGAAGCGGAGATGAAGCACATCCTCGCCGCTGCACCGGCGCTGGCCGAGGTGGTGGCCGGTCCACTGGATGGGCAGACCGTGGTGCTGACGGGCACGTTGGCCCAGCTCAATCGCGATGCCGCCAAGGAACGCCTGGAGGCACTGGGCGCCAAGGTGTCCGGCAGCGTATCGAAGAAGACCAGTTTCGTGGTCGCCGGCACCGAGGCCGGTTCCAAGCTGGACAAGGCGCAGTCGCTGGGCGTGCCGGTATGGGACGAAGAGCGCCTGCTGGCCTACCTCGCCGAACACGAATGATGAACAGGCCAGGCGCGCAGGCGCCTGGCATGCAACCGCAAAGGAACCCCGATGCAGACCGCCCCGCTGGATTTCCGCCTGGCCACCCGTGCCGACGAGGAACTGCTGATCGCACTGATGCGCGATTTCTACGCCGAAGACAAGATCGCGTTCGACGATGCACGCGTGCGTCGTGGCGTCGATGCGCTGCTTGCCGATCCGCGCAACGGCGAGGTGCTGCTGTGGCTGGATGAAGCAGGTGATGTGGTGGGCTACGCGGTCATCGCGATGGGCTTCAGCCTGGAGCAGGGCGGTCATTTCATGCTGCTGGACGAGCTCTACCTCAGCCATCGCGCGCGCGGTCGCGGCCGTGGCAAGCGCGCGCTGGCCATCTGCGAGCAGCGGGCACGCGGGCGTGGCGTCAGCCGCCTGCGGCTGGAGGTCAACCACCACAACGAACTGGCCCGCCGCCTGTATCTTGCCAGTGGTTACATCGATGACACCCGTGACCTGCTGACCCTGCCGCTGGATCACCCGCGTCCGGAGGGCATCCTGTGAGCGCGGCGCTGCTGCGCAACCTGCAACAGCGGGCCGCGCTCAATGCGCTGGCGCGGCGCTTCTTCGCCGAGCGCGGCGTGCTGGAGGTGGAAACGCCGATCCTGTCGGTGGCCGGCAATACCGAGCCGAACATCGACAGCTTCCACACCGATTTCAGCGGCCATGTGGATGCCGGTGGCCGCCGCCGCTGGCTGCGTACCTCGCCGGAGTTTCCGCTCAAGCGCCTGCTCGCTGCGGGTATCGGTGATTGCTACGAGCTCGGCCGGGTCTTCCGCAACGGCGAAGCTGGCGGCCGCCACAATCCCGAATTCACCATGCTGGAGTGGTATCGACTGGGCTGGGATCACCATCGGCTGTTGCAGGAAACCGCCGAGCTGGTGCAGCAGGCGCTGGCGCTGGTGGATCGCAGCGCGACGCTGCGCGTGGTGAGCTACCGCGAGTTGTTCCAGCAGCACGCAGGCGTGGACCCGTTCGCTGCCAGCGAGGCAGAACTGCGCGCTGCGCTGGGCGAGGTGCACATCGATCCGGTCGGGCTGACCCGCGACGATTGGCTCGATCTGCTGATGACCCATCGCATCCAACCACACTTCGATGACGCGGTCATGACCGTGGTCCACGATTGGCCAGCCAGCCAGGCCGCGCTGGCGCGCATCCGCCCCGGCACGCCGCCGCTGGCCGAACGTTTCGAGTTGTACCTGGGGCCGGTGGAACTGGCCAACGGCTATCACGAACTGAACGATGCGGCTGAGCAGCGCGCGCGCTTCCAGCACGATCTGCAGCGCCGGCACGCACGCGGCCAGGTGCAGCCGGCAATGGATGAAGCCCTGCTGGAGGCGTTGCCGGCGATGCCTGCCTGTGCCGGTGTCGCCGTTGGCATGGATCGGCTGCTGATGGCGATGCAGCGGACGGCGCGCATCGCCGACGTGCTTGCATTCGATTTTGCCCACGCGTGACCGGCCAACTCACCATGAACGTCGCAGGCTGAACGGAAACGGCCTTTTGCACGCTTGATTCACTAAGCGCGATGATGCTCTTATCACAGTCGATACCGCACACTTTCGACGTGGTTCATCTGTTCATGGGGAAGGTTTTGGTCAAGTGGTTCGCAGTCGTAGCGGCACCGATGTACTCCATGGCGATATGGGGTGGCCTGCTTCCGTCGACGGCATCTGCGCAATCGCCCGGCTACGACGGCCAGGTGGTGACCTGCGAATCGCGCGACATGGGCTGGGTGCATTGCGATATCGATGTCAGCAATGGCGTCGACCTGATCCGCCAGTTGTCCAGCAACAGCTGCATACGCGGCAGCGAGTGGGGCACCGATCGTAGTGGTGTATGGGTCACCCTGGGTTGCCGCGCCGAGTTCCGTGCGCGCGCCGCCGAAGGCGTGGCCGCGTCCACTGGCGATGGCCGCAAGCGGATGGTGCGACGGGTGGTGCGTTGCGAATCCAATGGCCGCCCGCAGAGTTGCCCGGTACGCCTGGACGGTGCACCGGTGCGGTTGCTGCGGCAGCTTTCTGTGCTGCCATGCCGCGAAGGCCAGGGTTGGGGCTACAAGCGCAACGAAGTGTGGACCACGCGCGGCTGCCAGGGCGATTTCGAAGTGGCCGACGAGCAGGGGCGTTTCGTGGATATGCCGCGCCGCCTGACCTGCGAATCCAAATCCAGGAAGCGCCGCTTCTGCGGGGCCAGCATCTCCACCAGCGCCACCGTTTCCAGGCAGATTTCCGGCACGCCGTGCGAAGAGGGCAGCACCTGGGGCTGGAACCGCAATGGCGTCTGGGTCGATGGCGGCTGCCGCGCCGAATTCTCGGTGAATTGAGCGCCCGCAGGCTCCAACCACGCAGGGCCTGGCCCTACAATGGGGCCATGAACACTGCCACCGACCTCGACTACGCCCGTTACGACCACATCCGCCCGATCCTGTGGACCGGTGATGCCCTGCAGCTGCTGGACCAGCGCAAGCTGCCGTTCGTGGTTGAGCATGTGGCCTGCCATGACAGTGATGAGGTTGCCGCCGCCATCCATGCCCTGACCGTGCGCGGTGCGCCGGCCATCGGCATTGCCGCCGCCTGGGGTGTGGTGCTGGCCGCGCGCACGGTGCAGGCTGCCGATGGTGCGCATGCGCTGCAGCAGCTGGAACCGGCCCTGCAGCGCCTGAACGCCTCGCGCCCGACCGCTGTCAATCTGGCCTGGGCGCTGGCGCGCATGCGCCGTTGCCTGAGCGCGGCAGGCGCCGACTGGAAGGCGCTGCTGGAGGCGGAGGCACAGGCCATCGCCGAGGAAGACCTGGCCGCCAACCGCCATATGGGCGCGCTGGGTGCAGGCCTGATCGAGGCCGGCAGCGGCGTGCTGACCCACTGCAACACCGGTTCGCTGGCCACCGCGGGCTTCGGCACCGCGCTGGGCGTGATCCGCGCCGGCATGGCCCAGGACCGCATCGCGCGCGTGTTTGCCGGCGAAACCCGGCCGTGGCTGCAGGGCGCACGCCTGACCGTCTGGGAACTGCAGCAGGACGGTATCGATGCAACCCTGATCGCCGACTCGGCCGCTTCGCACCTGATGAAGACCGGCGCGGTGCAGTGGGTGATCGTCGGTGCCGACCGCATCTGTGCCAACGGCGATACCGCCAACAAGATCGGCACCTACCAGCTGGCCATCGCCGCCCGCCACCACGGGGTGAAGTTCATGGTCGTGGCACCGTCCTCGACGGTGGACATGGATACCGTGGATGGCAGCCAGATCGAGATCGAGCAGCGCGACCCCGGCGAGCTGTACGGGGTGGGCGGCACGCGCACCGTGGCCGAGGGCATCGCCGCCTGGAACCCGGTGTTCGATGTGACTCCCGGTGAGCTGATCGACGCCATCGTGACCGAGCGCGGGGTGATCCTGAACCCCACCGCCGGGAACATGCGCGCTGCCTTCGGCGGCTGAGCCGGGCCGGTCGCCGATGCCTGTGGAGCCGAGCCCATGCTCGGCTCAGCGGGCCATTCCACCGCACCCGGGCATGGGCTCGGCGCGGCAAGGGCTGCTGAACCCCCTAAGTTCCTGATTTGTGCCGGTAAAATCCCGGTAAACAGCGGCGGGAAACGCCCCGTTGTGGTAGAATCCAGCGGTTGAATCGAGGTTCCGGTGCGACCGCCTGTGGCGGATGCGCCGGACTGGACCGCTACCAGACAACGGAACCCGAATGGCAGAAACCGCCAAGGAAATCATCCAGGTCAACCTGGAAGACGAGATGCGCAAGAGCTACCTCGATTACGCCATGAGCGTGATCGTGGGCCGCGCGCTGCCAGATGCGCGCGATGGCCTCAAGCCGGTGCATCGTCGTGTGCTGTTTGCGATGAATGAACTCAACGCGCACAGCAACAAGCCCTATTTCAAGTCGGCACGTATCGTCGGTGACGTCATCGGTAAGTACCACCCGCATGGCGATCAGTCGGTGTACGACACGCTGGTGCGACTGGCACAGCCGTTCTCGCTGCGTTACATGCTGGTCGATGGCCAGGGTAACTTCGGTTCGGTCGACGGCGACTCCGCTGCGGCGATGCGATACACCGAGGCGCGCATGTCGCGGCTCGCGCATGAGCTGATGGCGGACATCGACAAGGAAACCGTCGATTTCCAGCCCAACTACGATGAAAAGGAACTGGAGCCGACGGTCATGCCGACCCGGTTCCCGAACCTGCTGGTCAATGGTTCGGCCGGCATCGCGGTGGGCATGGCGACCAACATCCCGCCGCACAACCTGACCGAATCGATCAATGCCTGCATCGCGCTGATCGACAATCCGGAAATCGACATCGACGGCCTGATGGAGTACATCCCGGGCCCGGATTTCCCGACCGCAGGCATCATCAACGGCACCGCTGGCATCATCGCCGGCTACCGCACCGGCCGCGGCCGCGTGCGCATCCGTGCCAAGGCGGACGTCGAAGTGGCCGACAACGGCCGCGAGTCGATCATCGTCACTGAAATTCCTTACCAGGTGAACAAGGCGCGTCTGATCGAGAAGATCGCCGAGCTGGTGAAGGAAAAGAAGATCGAAGGCATCAGCGAGCTGCGCGATGAGTCCGACAAGGACGGCATGCGCATCTACATCGAAATCAAGCGCGGCGAGTCGGCCGAGGTTGTGCTCAACAACCTCTACCAGCAGACCCAGATGGAATCGGTGTTCGGCATCAACATGGTGGCGCTGGTCGATGGCCGCCCGCAGTTGATGAACCTCAAGCAGATGCTGGAGGCGTTCGTCCGCCACCGTCGCGAAGTGGTCACCCGCCGCACCGTGTTCGAGCTGCGCAAGGCGCGCGCCCGTGCCCACGTGCTGGAAGGCCTGACCGTCGCGCTGGCCAACATCGACGAGATGATCGAGCTGATCAAGACCTCGCCCAACCCCGGTGAAGCACGCGAACGCATGCTTGCACGCCTGTGGGAGCCGGGCCTGGTCGGGTCGATGCTGGGCGCCGCCGGTGCCGAGGCGTCGCGTCCGGACGACCTGCCCAAGGGCGTGGGCCTGATCGAAGGCGGCTACCAGCTGACCGAGATCCAGGCCACCCAGATCCTGGAAATGCGCCTGCACCGCCTGACCGGGCTGGAGCAGGATCGCCTGACCGAGGAATACAAGCAGCTGCTGGAAGTGATCGCCGGGCTGATCCACATCCTGGAAGATCCCGACCGCCTGCTGCAGGTGATCCGCGAAGAGCTGATCAGCGTCAAGGCCGAGTTCGGCGACGAGCGTCGTACCGAAATCCGCCACAGCGAAGAAGACCTGGACATCCTCGACCTGATCGCCCCGGAAGACGTGGTGGTCACCGTCTCCCACGCCGGCTACGTGAAGCGCCAGCCGGTGAGCGTGTACCGCGCGCAGCGCCGCGGTGGCCGTGGCCGCAGTGCAGCGTCCACCAAGGAAGAGGATTTCATCGAACAGCTGTGGCTGGTCAACACGCACGACACGCTGCTGACCTTCACCAGTTCGGGCAAGGTGTTCTGGCTGCCGGTGTACCAGCTGCCCGAAGCCGGTTCCAACGCCCGCGGCCGTCCGATCATCAACTGGATTCCGCTGGAACCGGGCGAGCGCGTGCAGGCCGTACTGCCGGTGCGTGAGTACGCCGATGGCCAGTTCGTGTTCTTCGCCACCAAGAACGGCACGGTCAAGAAGACCCCGCTGGGCGAGTTCGCCTTCCGTCTGGCCCGCGGCAAGATCGCGATCAACCTCGACGAGGGCGATGCCCTGGTCGGCGTCGGCCTGACCGATGGCGAGCGCGACATCCTGCTGTTCGCCTCCAACGGCAAGACCGTACGCTTCGGTGAAGACAAGGTCCGTTCGATGGGCCGTACCGCTACCGGCGTGCGCGGCATCAAGATGCCGACCGGCGAAGAAGTGGTCAGCCTGATCGTGGCCGAAAGTGCCGGTGGCATCGAGGACGAGAGCGAGGACGACAACGGTGTCGAGGAAGCGGTCGCCAGTGGCGATGCAGTGATCGAAGGTGCCGACGACGCCAATCTGCAGTACATCCTCACCGCCACCGAGAACGGCTACGGCAAGCGCACCCCGCTGCCGGACTACCCGCGCAAGGGCCGCGGCACGCAGGGCGTGATCGGCATCCAGACCACCGAGCGCAACGGCAAGCTGGTCGCCGCGGTGCTGATGGGTTCGGATGACGAAGTGCTGCTGATCTCCGATGGCGGCACCCTGGTGCGTACGCGTGGCTCGGAAATCAGCCGTGTCGGCCGCAACACCCAGGGCGTGACCCTGATCCGTCTGTCCAAGGACGAGAAGCTGCAGGCCGTGGAGCGCATGGATGCCTCGATCGACGAGGACGAGGACGAGGTGGCTGTCGCCGCCCCGGCCGCGACCGACGGCGCCCCGGCTGCTGCCAGCAGCGAGGACGCCGCGCAGGAGTGATCCTGCCGCGCGCTTGAGGTACCCGACGACGCCGGCCTTGTGCCGGCGTCGTCGTATCCGATGCCTGCACATACGCGCGCGCTTCACATCGGCGGTGGGATAACGGCGCATGCTGCCCCCGGAGATCGACGATGTCCGCCACGCCGCAGTCTGCTTCCGCGCCCAGATCCCGCCATCCTCTCGCCACCGTCCTGTCGCTGCTGCTGATCGTGCTCGGTCTGGTCATCGGCGGGCTCGGCGCGTGGCTGCTCAGCCTGGGCGGCTCCTGGTACTACGCCATCGCCGGCCTGGGCCTGCTGGTAACCGGCCTGTTGCTGTGGGGCAATCGCCGCAGCGCTGCGCTCCTGTATGCGCTGGTGTTCATCGGCACGCTGCTTTGGACCTGGTGGGAGTCGGGCAGCGATTACTGGCGCTGGGTGCCGCGGCTGGGCCTGGTCACAGCCCTGGGCATCGTGCTGGCGCTGTTGGGGCCAACGCTGCACGTACCGGTTCCACGGCGCCTTTCGCGCAGCGTGGCCGGTGTGTTGATGCTGGTGTTTGTCGTCGCCTTCGGGCTGGCCTTCGCGCCGCACGGTGCCGTCGACGGGCATCAGCCATTTCCGGAAGCGGCGGCCAGTGCCGGGCTCGCTCCCACCCGCGACACCACCGGCCTGCAGCCTGCCGACCAGCCTGCCGAAGGTGACTGGCCGGCCTGGGGCCGCAGCAACGCGGCCACCCGGTTCTCGCCGCTGCAGCAGATCACCCCGGCCAACGTCGGCAACCTGCAGTTGGCATGGCAGTTCCGCACCGGCGATCTGCCGAAGAAGCGCTGGGGCGCGGAAACCACACCGCTGAAAATCGGAGATCGCCTGTACCTGTGCACCGCGCGCAACCGGCTGCTCGCCCTGGACGCTGCGACAGGCAAGGAACTGTGGCGCTTCGACCCGAAGGTCAAGGACGCGGCAATCCCGTACACGGCCGCCTGCAGGGGCGTGTCCTACTACGAACAACCGAGTGCACCGACCTACGCCGATGCCGCGCTGGCCGACGTGGCCGCCGACCTTGCACTGCCCGCCCCGCCGCCGACGATCGCCAGCCGCAGTTCCGTGCCGGGCAGTCGAGCAGCCTGCAGTGCACGCATCATTGAAGGCACGCTGGACGGCCGCATCATCGCGGTGGATGCGGACAGCGGCCATCCGTGCGCCAACTTCGGCAACAACGGCCAGGTCGACATCACCCTGGGCATGGGCGAGGTGCCACCGGGTTATGTATCGATCACTTCGCCGCCGGCGATCGTGCGGGGTGTCATCGTCACCGGCCACCAGGTGCTGGATGGGCAGCGCCGCGATGCACCGTCAGGTGTCATCCAGGCCTACGATGCAATCACCGGCAAACTGCGCTGGGCCTGGGACATGGACCAGCCCGAGCGCAGTGGCCTGCCGCCGCGCGAGCAGACCTATACGCGCGGCACACCGAACATGTGGACCACCGCCACCGCTGATGAAGCGCTGGGCCTGGTCTATCTGCCGCTGGGCAATTCCGCAGGTGACTACTGGAGTGGATCGCGCACCGAAAACCAGAACAGGTACGCGACCTCGCTGGTGGCCATCGATGTAGCCACCGGCAAACCGGTGTGGCACTTCCAGGCCGTACGCAAGGATGTCTGGGATTACGACCTGGGTTCGCAGGCGAGCCTGATCGACTATCCCACGGCATCGGGCAAGGTGCCGGCGATCCTGCTGCCGACCAAGCAGGGCGACATCTACATCCTGGACCGTCGCAACGGCCAGCTGCTGACCCCGGCCGAGGAGCGCAAGGTGCCTGCAGGCGGAGTCGAACCCGAGCAGCGCTCGCCTACGCAGCTGTTCTCGCTGTACCACACGCTGCGCCGCGACAATGCGCTGACCGAACGTGACATGTGGGGCATCACCCCCATCGACCAGCTGGTGTGCCGCATCCAGTTCCGCAAGGCGCACTACGAGGGTTTCTACACGCCGCCCAGCAGCGATCACCACTCCATCGAATACCCCGGCTACAACGGTGGTTCGGACTGGGGAAGCGTGGCCATCGACACGCGGCGGGGGGTGATCGTGGCCAATTACAACGACATGCCCAATTACAACCGGCTGGTGCCGCGCGCCGAGGCCGATCGCAAGGGCTGGTTGCCGCGCGAGCAGATCCGAGCGGACAAGGGCGGTGCGGAAGGTGCGGGCGATCCGCAGGTCGGCACGCCCTATGGCATCGACGTCAACGCCGGCTGGCGGCTGCCGTTCACCGGGCTGCTGTGCAAGCAGCCGCCCTATGGCGGCATCCGCGCCATCGATCTGCGCAGCGGCAAGCTGCTGTGGGACCGACCCTTCGGCAGCGCGCGCGGCAATGGACCTTTCGGCATCCGCTCCGGTCTGCCGATCGAGATCGGCACGCCGAACAATGGTGGATCGGTGGTGACCGCCAGTGGCCTGATCTTCATCGCCGCCGCTACCGACGACCTGCTGCGCGCCATCGACCTGAAGACCGGCAAGGAGCTGTGGCACGCCAAGCTGCCGGCGGGCGGGCAGGCCAACCCGATGGTGTACGAGCAGGGCGGACGCCAGTACGTGGTGATCGTCGCCGCCGGACACCATTTCATGGAAACCCCGAACGGCGATTACGTGATGGCCTTCGCTCTGCCGAAATAGCGGCTGCCCGCCTGAATACGGCATACGGGGCTATGACCGCTGTCGCTGAAGTTGCGCTGGCGATCGGGCAGCATCCATCATCGGAACATGACGGGGCCGGCCAAAGCTCCCATGGAAGGAAACGCATGCTGAACTCTGAACGCCTGCCGGGGTGTGCCACCCGGTTGTTGGCAGGACTGCTTCTGCTTGGCCCGTGCCTGTGGGCAAGCGCGCAGACCTCACCCCAGCCCGCCGTGCGCAAGATGCCCAGTGGTGCCGAATTGATCGCTGGCGATGCGCGCTATCTGAGCCCCGCCCACGCGCCCTGCATGGCGGCCGCGGGTAACGCGCTGGACGCCCAGCGTCGTTGTGCCGACGCTGAATTCAAGGTGCACGACGATGCGCTCAACGCCGCCTACAGCGCGGCGCGCTCCACGCTGACAGCCAGTGGCCAGCAGGTGCTGCGCGACCTGCAGCGGCAATGGCTGCGCCAGCGCGACAGCCGTTGCCCGGAAGGTGGCACGGCCGTTGCCCAGCTGGATGCACAGCAGTGCCGCACGCACATGACCCTGCTGCGTGCGCGCCAGTTGCAGGGCGGCGGCGCGGCGGCGCTGGTGGCTGAAGCCAAGGCGGCCCCGGCGGCCGCGCAGGTCGTTGTGCATACCGTCGATGCCGCGCCCGACAAACAGGGCAGGATCGTCCTGCGGCCCGGCGAGGGCAGGATCACGCCTGCACTGCAGGTGGTCTTCCAGGTGGCCGACTGCAGTGGCACCGACAACGTGACGACCTGCCAGGTGCGCAGCATGAGCGTGACCCGTGGCGGGCGCAACGTGGCGGTCACGGGCGTGCAGCCGCGCCTGACCCGCGCCGGCGCCGACGCCCTGGGGGCGGCCGCCGTGCTGCTGACCGCTTCGGATTTCAATGGCGATGGCGTGCTGGACCTGCAGGTGTGGCAGGACAACAACGGCGTCTACAACGTTCCGCTGCATGCGTTCTACCTGTTCGATGCCAAGGGCAAGCGCTATGTGCGCGCCAAGGCACTGGAAGCGGCCATCGGCGGACGCGACATCGACCATATCGACAAGGGGCGGTTCGTGCTGCGCGCGAAGGTCAGCCCGTGCGAGCGCGAGGACAAGGTCATCGAGCTGCGCGGAACCGAGCCACGCACGCTGCTGCAGCGACGCTATGACACCTGCAAGGGCGAAGCCCCTACCGAATCGGATCTGCTGAAGTAGGCCGTCCCCTGACGAACGGATGCGTTCCGGAACTGGAGAGCTGAAGGATGAGCGAAGGCTATGGAAAAGGTGGGGTGGGCTTCGGCCTGACCCGGGACCAGTCGGTCGAGATGATCGTGCGTACCTGCATCGACAACGGCATTACCGACCATCGGCAGATTGCCTATGTGCTGGCCACGGCGCAGCACGAATCGCGTGATTTCGCCGCACCCGAGGAAGACTGGGGCAGGAAGCAGGCGGTGGATCTGCGCTACTTCGGTGGCGAGGAGTATTACGGCCGGGGCTTTGCCCACCTTACCCACGTCAACAACTACGAGCGGCTGGGCGAGGCGCTGGGCATGGGCCGCGAGCTGGTCGAGCATCCGGAACGGGCAGCCCAGGCGGAAATCGCCACCAAGGTGCTGGTGGTGGGGATGCGCGATGGCATGTTCGGTGCGCGGCTGTCCGACAACGTCGACGCCAACCATGCCGACTACCGGCAGGCGCGGGCCTCGGTCAATGGCGGTGAGCTGATCAACGGCAGTCCTTATCCGGACGCCATCGCCACGCTGGCCACTGGATGGGAATCCCAGGTCGCCGGCCTGGTCCAGCGTGTGCAGCAGCCAGGCTTCCAGATGCCGGTGCCGACCCTGCAGGCGCCCGCCGGGGCGATGGACCTGCACCGGGGCGACGCCAACCAGCAGGTGCTGGAAGCACAGCAGTACCTGCAGCGGCTGGACATCCGCAACAACGCCAATGCCGCGATCAAGCCCGACGGTGATTTTGGCGCCTCCACCGAGCAGGCCGTGCGCCGCTTCCAGACCGAGCGGGGCATCAGTCCGGCCAATGGCCGCATCGACGATGCATTGCTGGAGCGCATGCGCACCGACACGCTGGCGGTCGATCCGGACTTCAAGCGCCTTACGGTGACCGACCTGACCGGGCCGCTGGCCGACAGCAACCTGGGGCCCGGTGAGAAGGGCGAGCCGGTGTTCGAGATGCGCCGCCAACTGGAAGCGTTGGGGTACCTGACCGAACCGAATCCACGTGTCGAGCGCGAGGCGCGCACGTTTGATGCCGGCATGCAGACGGCCATGCGCACCTTCCAGCAGGACTACGGCCTGCCGTTGCGCCCGGGCGGCATCATCGACGCGGATGCGCGCCGGCAGTTGAACGATGCTGCCGTCGCTCGCGAACATGCGCCGACCACCGAGTTCGACCGCGCAGAGAACTGGCCGCCGCAGCGTCCGCCCTATACGCGGGCGGAGTTCCAGCCGGAGCAGGTGCAGGCGCGGCAGCAGGCGGCGGCGAATCCGCCGGTTGCTGGTCCGGCTCCACAGGAACCCGCGCCGCAGCGCAGTGGTGTGGAATCGCTGTCGCCCAGGGACGCCGGGCTGTTCGAGCGCATCCGCCAGGGGGTACCTGGCAGCATCGGCGACGAGCACGTGATGCAGGCGGTGCTGGAATCCAAGCGCAATGGCATCGACGATGCCGGGCGCGTCGACCGGGTGATGATGGCCGGAGATCGCCTGTGGGTTGCCGGGTTGATTCCAGGTGAGCGCGCCAGCGTGGATACGGCGCAGCCCGCGCGCTCGATGGAGCAGACCGTGAATGATCTAGCCACCGACAACCGGCAGCGCGAGCACCAGCTCGCCCTCGACAGCCGCCAGCATGAGAACCGCGGGCCTTCAATGGCCTGAGCCTGCGGCAGCGACGTGCCCGCTGCGGGTCCGTCGCTGCCGCCAGGGGTTACAGCGTCACCACCACCTTGCCGATCTGCTCGTTCGATTCCAGGTAGCGGTGTGCCTCCTGGATCTGCGCGAACGGAAACACCTTGGCGATCTTCGGGGCCAGCGTGCCCTTGTCCAGGCCATCGACAATGAAAGCCTTGGCACGTGCCAGCGCGGCATCGTCACCGACGATTTCCGAATACAGGTAGCCCTTCAGCGTCAGCGACTTGCCCAGCACGTTGAACAGCGGGAACGGGGTAGGCTCGCTGCTCAGTGCGCCGTACTCCAGCAGGATGCCGCCACGGGCCATCGCCTCGGTCAGCGGCACGAACTGCGGGCCACCGATCGGATCGAACACCACGCGGGCACCGGCGCCTTCGGTGATGCGTGCCACTTCGGCCGCCAGGTCCTGTTCCTGGGTGGCAATGACGTGGGCGGCGCCGGCATCGAGCAGCGCCTGGCGCTTGCCCGGGCCACGGGTGACTGCGATTGGTGTGGCACCCACCGCATTGGCGATCTGGATCGCGGCCAGGCCGACACTGCTGGAGGCAGCGGTGATGATGACGAAATCGCCGGCAGCCAGATGCGCCTGCTCCAGCAGCGCACCCCAGGCGGTGACGTACTGCATCCACACCGCAGCGGCAGTTTCGAAGCCCAGCGCCTGCGGATGCTTGACCACCAGCCGTGCCGGCACGTTGGCCAGTTCGCCATAGGTGCCCCAACGGGCGATATCCAGCGGCGGGATCACGCTCACCGCATCGCCGGCAGCGAAGCCGGTCACCTCGCTGCCCACGGCTTCGACCACGCCGGCCGCTTCGTAACCGAGGCGACTGGGGAACTGCGCCTGCTGCAGATAGGCGCCATTGCGGAACATCACCTCGGCGCGGTTCAGGCCGATCGCCTTCACCCGGATCTGGATTTCGTCGGCGGCGGGGGCGGGCACCTCGATGTCATCGATGCGCAGCACATCGGCGCTGCCATATTCGTGGATGCGAACAACCTGGGTCATGGGGGTCTCCAATGGGTAGGCCGGCACGCGGCCGGGCAGGGAACAGGTGCCTACTGTGCGCGTGGTTGCCGGGTGCGGAAAGGGGTAATCTGGGGTTTCATTGGAAAACAATCGTTTGCAATGGACCTGATCGCACCGCTGCGCAGTTTCACCAAGGTGGCCGAGATCGGCTCGTTCGTCGCGGCGGCCGAGGCGCTGGACCTGTCGCCGCAACTGGTCGGAAAGCATGTGCAGGCACTGGAGCAGCATCTGGGCGTGCGCCTGCTCAACCGCACCACGCGCAAGCAGAGCCTGACCGATTTCGGGCAGGCCTATCTAGCGCGTGCGCGGGTGATCCTGGAGGAAGTGGAAGCTGCCGAACGGTTGGCCGAGGTCGCGCGTGGACGGCCGATGGGGCGGTTGCGGATCAGTGCGCCGGTGACCTTCGGCGTGCACGCGCTGGGGCCGGCGGTGGTGTCCTACATGCAGCAGTACCCGGACGTGCAGGTTGATCTGAACCTGTCCAACGGCCTGGTGGACATCGTCGAGGACGGTTACGACCTGGTGTTCCGTACCGGCGATCTGGCCGACAGCGGATTGGTGGCGCGACGGCTGGGGACGTACCCGCTGGTGCTGTGCGCATCGCCGGCTTACCTGGCATCGCGCCCGGCCATCGCGCACCCATCCGATCTGAGCCGTCATGAGTGCCTGGGGTTCGCGCATTCGATCATCCGCACCCGCTGGAGTTTCCGCGACGCCGACGGCACCGTGCTGACCGTGCCGGTATCCAGTCGTTTCATGGTCAACCAGGCCGAACCCCTGCTGACCGCGGCCGTGGGTGGGTTGGGATTGATTCTGCAGCCCCACGAAATGCTGGCAGCGGCAATGGCCCGTGGTGAGCTGGTGGAAGTGCTGCCGGCGTTCGTGCCGGTTTCGACCTGGATCAACCTGCTGTACCCGCGCGATCGTCAGCTGACACCCAAGCTGCGCAGCTTCCTCGACTTCTGCATCGCCTGGTTCAACGAACAGAGCATGGCGCGGCGATAGCGCAGCTTCGGTTAGCATTCCTGCCACTACCTGCGAAGGATCGCCCTGAGATGTTTCCCCGGATGCCGTTGCGTGCTGCGTTCTTCCTGTTGCTGGTGCCGCCAGCAGTACTGTCCAGTGCCAGTGCCAGTGCACTTGCGCAGCAGACGCCCGCGCAGGCGCTGACCGACTGGGAAGCGCACGGGCGCGCCGAGGGTCTTGCGCGCCCCGATACCGCGTGCCAGGACTTCCTGCAGGCGATGAACAGGAAGCCCGAGGGCCTGGAATACATCGTGTGCAGCCAGGATGACGCGTCCTACATCAAGCCGATGGAGGCTCGCTACCGCGTCACCGGCGCGCGCGCTGCGGAAGTTGAAGCCTACCTGCATGCAGTGTTCGGCATGCCCGAACTGCGCTACGTGTGTTGTGGCTGGAGCAATGGCGCGCCCTATTACTGGCGCGAAGGTCCAGACGCGGTGAGGTACCAGATCGGGATGGGCGTGGAGTCGCTGCCGCATGCGCGGGATGAGTGGCATCGCATCGATGCATTCAACGTCACGGTTGAGGTGTTGCGGCAGAGTCCCTAGCGTGGATGCGGCGGAGGCTTCCTTTGTCTAGGATGCGTCCAGGGATCCCCGCAAAGGAATGGCGATGAGGGCTGTTGGGCGACTGCTTTTCTGCAATGCGCTGGCCTGTTCGGTTCTGATGGCCACGTTGGCATTTCCAGCCGTTGGCGCAACTTCTTCCGAACGTGCGTATCCACGTGCGCAGGATGCCATCGACGACTGGCTGGCGGCCTTCAACGCCGGCAGCCTCGAGGCGTTGCAGGCCTTCGCCGATAGATATGCGAAGAAGGAAGGCAGCAGTCCTGATGACTATATCGAGTTCCGCGAGAGCACCGGGCCGCTGAGGGCGCTGGAAACAATCGAGAACACGCCCCGCCAAGCGAAGCTGCTGGTAATGGGCCAGTTGAATGAACGCGCGATGTGGGTGACGGCCAGCATGGACCCGGACAACCCGGCGCACCTGGCGCAGTTCCAGATCGAAGGCACTCGAACACCGGACAAGTACAAGCCGGAGCGTGTTGCATTACCTGCCCTGATGGCCGATGCCAGAGCGAAACTGGATGCATTGCGTGCACAGGACGCGCTGTCGGGAGCGCTGCTGGTGGCACGGAACGGCGAGGTGCTGCTGGACTGGCGGGGTGGCAATGCGGACCGCGAGGGCGGGATTGCGGTGAATGCGGATACGCGCTTCCGGTTGGCCTCGTCCAACAAGATGTTCACTTCGGTGGCGATCCTGCAGTTGGTGCAGGCCGGCAAGCTGGGGCTGGACGACACCATCGGCAAGCACCTGCCCGACTATCCGAACAAGGCCGTCGCCGGCACCATCACCGTGCGCCAGCTGTTGACCCACACCAGCGGCCTGGGTGATTTCTTCGGCGACGATTTCGAGCGCTACTCGGCATCGTTGAAGACGCTGGACGACTATGTGCAGCGCTTTGCCAAGGACGCACCGCAGTTCACCCCTGGCAGCCAGGACAATTATTCAAACTACGGTTTCATCGTGCTTGGGCGGATCATCGAAGCGGCTTCCGGGCAGTCGTACTACACCTATGTGGAGGACCACATCCTGTTGCCGGCGGGCATGACCGGCACCGGCTTCGAGCCTGAAACGGTGAACGTTCCGCAGCGTGCCGTCGCCTACACGAAGAAGACCGGGCAATGGGTCCGTGAGACGAAGACGCTGCCCTGGCGCGGCATGTCCGCTGGCGGTGGATACAGTACGGCAACCGACATGCTGAAGTTTGCCGAGGCGCTGCGCAGTGGAACGCTGGTCTCACCTGCATTGCTGCAGCAGGCCACCACGGCACAGAACCACAAGGGCTGGTATGGCTTTGGCTTCGTGGTGCAGGGCGAGGGCAGGGAACGCCAGTACGGCCACGAAGGGGGCGCGCCCGGCTCGAACAGCGCCATCGTGGTGCTGCCCGCGCAGGGCTATGTAATCGTTGGGCTGGCCAATGTCGATCCGGATGCGATCGGCAACGTGGTCAACTACATCGCGCGACGGTTGCCGCTGTAGCAGCAGCGGGTGCCGGTCATTCCGGTACCCGCACCATGCGCCGCATCAGATGTTCCACCACACCACCCGGGTCCGCGGTGCGGCCCACATGCGTGCTCGACATCTGCACGATCGAGCTGCGCTTGGCGGTGAGGAAGTGGAAGCGTGCGCGTGCCGGCAACTGCGCGATGGGCCCGGCGCTGGCATCGCCGCGGCAGATCGCCACGATCGCATCCAGCCACGGCTGCAGCGCGTCCAGGTCCAGGGACGGTGCGAACGCGTGCATGCGTGCGGCATCGATCTCGATGGCCGCCTCCAGGTGACGCGCGCCCGGGCAGGACACGATCACACCCACGTTGATGAATTCCTCGCGCTCCACCCGCGGTACCACGCGGATGACGGCATAGTCATACGTGTGCAGCGTGGGCACGGATGGCCTCCTGCACGAACACCGAACGCACCTTCAGGCGATGCTTCAGATAGTTGATGTAACCCTGCCGATAGGCGTCTGGACTGTCGAAGGCCGGCTCATCGATCAGCCAGCTGTCCGGCACCAGGCCTACGATGCGCTCGATTTCGGCATCGGGCAGGCGCGCGGCCAGCTCGGCATCCACCGCGGCGATGCGGCTGGCGAACGAAAGCAGCACGTGGTCGCGGATCAGCACGAAGGGTTTTTCGCAGGCATCACCGGCATTGGCCCAGTCGTGGTGGAAGTACATCGCCGCACCGTGGTCGATCAGGTACAGCTTGCGGTGCCAGACCATCAGATTGGGATTGCGCGTGGTGCGGTCGACATTGCTGGTGAACGCATCGAACCAGACGATGCGCGAGGCCAGGTCGGCGTCCACAGGCATCGCCGCCGGGTCGTAATTGATCGCGCCAGGCAGGTAGTCCAGGCCCAGGTTCAGGCCTTCGCTGGCGCGGATCAGGTCCTGGATTTCCGGGTCGGGCTCGGTGCGGGCGAACTCGCTGTCCAGTTCGACGAACAGGATCTCAGGAATCGGCAGGCCGACCGCGCGGGCCATTTCACCGGCAATCAGCTCGGCAATCAGCGCTTTCGGTCCTTGTCCGGCACCGCGGAACTTGAGTACGGCCATGCCGTCATCGTCGGTCTCGACCACAGCGGGCAGGGAGCCTCCCTCGCGCAGTGGGGTGATGTAGCGGAGGGCATGGACGGTGCGCATGGGCGCATTCTAGCGTGCTGCCGGCGCAGGAGCGCCGGGGGAATGCAGTCGATGCGCCCCCGTCCCTTTCCTCAGTGCGACAATGCGCCGCGTTGCTGCTCCTGCACCTGTTCGCGCTGGCGGGTCTGTTCCTGCGAGGTGTGCTCTGCCTGGCGCTGGTTGACGAGGGCGAGGCTGTCCAGGCTGTCCTGCACCGGCCGCTGTGCGGCTTCGGCCGTGGCTGCCGACGCGCGCTGCGATGCGGGATCGTCCAGTGCACCCTTCACCACGAAGACGTTCTGTGCCGCAGCGACATCGCCCGACTGCCGGCTGAGCACCACGTGATCCACACGGTCCAGTCCATTTTCGCGGGCCAGTACCAGCAGGCTTGCGCTCAGGCGTTCACTGGATGCATCGAAACTGCGGCCGTTGGCCGCATCCAGCTCTGCCACCTTGCTGCGGATCTGATCGTGCAGGGCACGGTCGTTGCCGCCCGCAAGCGGCAAGGCGTGGTGGGTATCGCCGGCCTGCGCCGATGGTGCGGTGATGGGCGCGTGGGCGTGGCTGCCTTCGGTGTGGTCGAAATACTGCAGCGTCGGCGGTGAGGTGCTGGTGTCGAAGTAGGGCTGCCGTGGCGGGGTGCCCTCACCAAGGCGAAGACCATTCTGTTCCAGCAGGCTTTCCTGCAGCCCGAGCTGCGCCATGTTCACCGACATGCGGCTGACGCCATCCGGCGCCGGGTTGGCCGCCTCGTACACGCAGGCGCGGCCGATTGCATAGGCCGCGTAGTAATTCTGGTAGTCCGAATTGCCGTTGCGGCCGAGCTGCGACGACACACCTTCGTCGTAGTAGTACTTGGCCATGCCCTCGATATTGGCGGCCGTTGCACTCATGCTCAGGTCCGGATTGAGCGTCAGTTCCGGATGCGCGGCATAGCGCATCGGCGGGCCGGGCTGCACGCGCACGAATTCCTCTGCACGGTTGCTTGCAGCGTAGACATCCTGCAGCGTGGCGTCCGGCTTGGCGGCCTTGACCATGCCGACCAGGGCATTCCAGCCCTCGATATTCGCCGATGCCTCGTCGCGCCGGTTGGCTGCGAGCAGGGTGCCGATGGCCTGAGTGTAGTCGTGGGTCGAATCACGCCCGGCAACCTCCGCGAGATCCTTTTCGAACTGCTCGTAGGCCCGTTCGGTCACTGCATCGTTGAAGGCATGCTGGATCTCGTGGCCCAGGGTGAAGGTCAGTTCGGCAGCATCGTATCTGGCGTGGCCGGCCGGTGTGGACAGGTCGGCTGCCGTCAGGCGGATGGCTTTGGCGTCGGTGTCAAAGTCTCCGCTGGCATTGCTGCCCGCGGGCAGCAGTTCAAAGTGCTGCAGATGACCGGCGGCGATGGCGGCGCCGACCTGGTCCGCCAGTGCCGGGGAACCGGCGATGGTTCTGCGCAGGTTGTCGACCTGATCGGCCGTCACATCGGGTTTTCCCGCAAATTCGGTCAGCAGGCGTTCCGTATCCGCTGAAAGCGTAGGCATGGTGCGGTGCTCCTTACTGCACGGTCACGAGGCGGACACAGGCATGCGCCGGCTCGCCAGTTGGGGTCTGGTGTTCTGCGATGGTGTCGACCTTGATGCTCAGGCCTGGACGATCGAAGCGGTCATGGATCACCCGGCCGTGTTCGCCGCGCACTGTCTCGCGCTTGAAACCCGCGGCCTGCAGGGCGGAGGCGAACTGGCTGAAGTCGACCGCGCAGATGGCAGTGGCAGAGGCCTTGCGCTCCGCTGTGGTGTCGATGAAGTTGAGGTCGAGTCGTGCGCCGGCGGTGCCGGCCTGCCTCACTTCAAGGCCGTAGCTCCATTCCGGGGTCAGCTGGCCGCCGTAGCCGAAGTGTCCGGGTGCGAAGGCCTGGGCCGGTGCCTGCATCGCCTGCGACACCCGTTCCAGGCTCAGCTCGTGCGCGGCGGCGGTGCTGTTGATCAGGTCCAGCAGGCGCAGCAGCAGTTGTTCGGCGGTGAACGGCGCTGGCGTTGCAGCGTCGGGGGCAGTCGATGCCATGGTGGAGATTCCTTGGGAAGTCGGCGAACGTTCGGTCGCATGTGCGGAGGCACAGAGCGTTGTCGCGCAAAGGACGAGGGTCCATGGCCGGGTGAATGCGTAACCTGGCATCAGCGTTCCTTGCAGGATGAGCGCTGACCCTAAAGAGGGGCAGGTGAATCACAGGTTAAATGGCCCAAACCCGCTGGAATCAGCGTGCTGTCACCCGGATTCCTTCACTTCCCCATTTCGCAGCCGGTGGCAGCATCGCGTCGTGCAGAGGTCCCCGTGCAGGGTGCCACCTTCAACGGGAGGCAGCCCTGCAACGTCTCCACCACTGTCGCGCATCAGACCACGTTTCCTGGTTTGCGCTGCGCTGACCGCAGCCCACGATGATCGCTTCATGGCAAGGATGCCCCGTGATGCAGAACGACATCATCCGTCTCTTTCCCGTGTCTGGTTCCCGCCTGCCGAGGTCTGGGAGCCGCGTGTCACGCATGGAAGGAGATGCCACGGTTCATGCAGCTTCATGGACACTGTTTCCGTCAGCTGAGCGTGGAGGGGCACAGTCCCATCCCGATCAGTTCGCATTGCCGGTACATGTACGCCTTCGAGTTGCTGCGCCGACGCTGCGTTTCCGCATCGCTGCGTTGGAAGCAAGCCTCCTCCACGATATCCATGCAGGCTTCCGAGGTGCACGATGAGCAACGAATTCCGTGGAACACTGCCGCCCCTGGATGATGCCAAGGCCGAGCAGATGATTGGCAAGCTGGTGCTGGTGGGCGTTACCCGTTTTGGTGGCGATGGCCAGGTGCAGGGGGTGGAACAGTTCACCGGCACCGTGTTGCGGGTCAGCGCCGAAGAGGGGCTGGTGCTGGCCGATGGGGACGACGGGCATGAGCGCTACCTGCCACCGATGCTGGACCAGTACCTGCCGGCCGCGCCGGGCGAGTACCAGCTGCGTTCCAGTGGGGTGACGGTGATCGACCCGGACTACCTGTCGACCTGGGAGTTGCACGCCCGCCAGTAGCGTGGGAGCTGGTCGGGTGCTTCACGCCGGGCGCTGGCCTGGCGTGGCTTTGCAGTGTCGGGCGGCTAGCCCTTCCGGCCCATTCCCGAACGGGCCGGCGGTGCTAGATTCGGTCGATGCCCGTGTGCGGGCGCCCAACTCATACCCAGGGGATAAGGATGCTCATCCGTCGTACCTCTCTGGCGGCGGCCGTTGCCGTTGCCACGCTCGGCCTCGTGGCTGCCGGCCCGGCGCTTGCCGATTATGCGAAGCCGCCCGAGCAGCTGCTCAAGGTGCTGAAGGCACCGCCACCGCCGGCCCCGAACGTGGACCCCAGCGGCCAGCGCCTGCTGCTGACCACCGCGCAGACTTATCCCTCCATCACCCGTGTGGCACAGCCGTACCTGAAGCTGGCCGGCGTGCGCTTGGAGCCGAAGAACCGCAGCCGCCATGACACCCCCGGCGGCTATGGCATTCCGGCCTGCGTGGCCGACTTCACCCTGGTCGAGATCAGCAGCGGCACGAATACCAAGGTCAACCTGCCGCAGGGCTGTGCTGGCGGCGCGCAGTGGTCGGCCGACGGCAGCCACTTCGCCTTCCAGAACGCGGTCGATAGCAGCGTGCAGCTGTGGGTGGGCGATGCGGCCACCGGCCAGGTGAAGCAGGTGCCCGGCGTGCAGCTCAACCCGATCTTCGGCAGCACGGTGCAGTGGTTGGGCGGCAGCCAGAACCTGCTGGTGAAGCTGGTGCCGGCCAATCAGGGCCCAGCACCGTCCAACGGCGGCACCCCGACCGGCCCGGATGCGCAGGAATCGCTGGGCAGCAGCGGCGAGAGCAGCACCTACGAGGCCCGCGACACGCTGACCAGCGTGCATGACGAGAAGCTGTTTGCCTATTACGGTGCCTCACAGCTGGCCGTGGTCGATGCCGCCAGCGGCAAGGTGCGCCCGGTTGGCGCCGCCGCCATCTACAACGACGTCAACGCGGCACCCGATGGCGTGCACGTGCTGACCGAGTCGATCAAGCCGCCGTTCTCGCACGCGGTGACCTACCAGCGCTTCGCCAACGACGTGGCGGTGCTGGACATCGCCAGCGGCAAGACCGCAGCCATTGCCAGCCTGCCGCTGGCCGACCGCGTGCCGGTGCACGGCGTGCCGGAAGGCCCGCGTGGTTTCGATTGGCGCTCCACCGACCCGGCCACCCTGGTCTACGCCGAAGCGTTGGACAAGGGCGACTGGAAGGTGAGCGTGCCGCACCGCGACCGCGTGCTGATGCTGAAGGCGCCCTTCAACGGCAAGCCGGTGGAGATCGCGCGCACCGCGCAGCGATTCGAAGGCCTGGCCTGGTCGGCTGACCCGGCGGTGTCCTTCCTGTTCGAGAACGACGAGAACC
Source organism: Stenotrophomonas sp. STEN046 (assembly GCF_056759755.1). Taxonomy (NCBI): domain Bacteria; kingdom Pseudomonadati; phylum Pseudomonadota; class Gammaproteobacteria; order Lysobacterales; family Lysobacteraceae; genus Stenotrophomonas; species Stenotrophomonas sp. STEN046. Next base: position 104,396 of record NZ_JBRRDR010000002.1, on the reverse strand, counting down.
GGCACTGGGTGCAGACCCGCATCGTCGATGTCGACCAGCCGAAGAAGGAAGGCCGCCTGCTGTGGGACATGTCCAGCGATGAGCTGTACGGCGACCCCGGCAATCTGGTCTTCAAGCGCCTGCCCAACGGCGCATCGGTGGTGCGCCAGGACGGCAACTTCGTCTTCCTGCGCGGGCAGGGTGCTTCGCCGCAGGGCGACCGGCCGTTCCTCGATCGCTTGGATCTGGGCACGCTGAAGAGCGAACGCCTGTTCCGCAGCAACGCCGATGCCTATGAGCAGTTCCTTGGCTTCAGCAACACGCCGGGCCGCTACCTGACCTGGCACCAGTCGGTGATCGACCCGCCGAACGCCTTCATTCGCCAGCAGGGTGAGGCCGTGGCCAATGCGAAGACCGGCGAGGCGCAGTTTGCTTCTGCTGCCACCGCGTTGACCAGACTGGGCGACCCGACCCCGGAAGTGCGCCAGATCAAGAAGCAGCTGGTGACCTACAAGCGTGCCGACGGCGTGGATCTGTCGTTCACCCTGTACACCCCGCCAGGCTACAAGGAAGGCCAGCGCGTGCCGGCGATCCTGTATGCGTATCCTGCCGACTTCGCCAATGCCGCGCAGGCCGGGCAGGTGTCCGGTTCGCAGCAGACTTTCACCCGTCTGCAGCCGTACCGCCTGATGCTGCTGGCCGGCTACGCGATCATCGACAACGCCTCGTTCCCGATCGTGGGTGACCCCAAGAACGCCTATGACACCTACCTGGAACAGCTGGAAGCCGACGCCAAGGCGGCGGTGGACAAGGCGGTGGACATGGGGGTGGTCGACCGCAACCGCATCGGCGTAACCGGGCACAGCCATGGCGGCCTGATGACCGCCAACCTGATCGCGCACACCAAACTGTTCAAGGCCGGCGTGGCGACCAGCGGTTCCTACAACAAGACCTTTACCCCGTTCGGTTTCCAGAATGAGCGGCGCTCGGTATGGCAGGCACAGGACGTGTACCTGAAGGCCTCGCCGTTCTTCTACGCCGACAAGATCAAGCTGCCGCTGCTGCTGGTGCACGGCGAGGACGATGCCAACCCGGGCACCGAGCCGTTCCAGTCGCGCAAGCTGTACCAGGCGATCCGCGGCAACGGCGGTACCACCCGCCTGGTGATGCTGCCCAACGAACCGCACTGGTACACCGCGCTGGAATCGAACGAACAGCTGGTGTCGGAAATGCTGAACTGGTTCGATACCTACGTGAAGAACGCGAAGTAGGTTCTGCGTAGCGATAACGGAAGGGCCGCCTGCGGGCGGCCTTTCCGCATTCCTGTCATGCTGCTGCGATGAACGCATTGTTTCTTGCTGCAGCGCTTGCTGCCTCCTCTCCCGCGCCCGATCCCGTGCCGCCCGCTGCACTTGCGGCGGCCATGGAACAACTTGGATTACGCCTGGACATGGACTACGCACAGGCGCGCCGATCGTTGCTGGCCGAGGGCTGGATCGCACAGCCGCATGACTACGAAGGCCGCCCGCCGCTGGAAGCGCATCCCGAGCTGGACTGTGGCAACGGCTGGCAGGCCGTGTGTACGGTGGGCTATGCCAGGAACGGCCAGACACTGTTCCTGACACTGGACCCGAAGGCCGATGATCGCTTGACCGTGATCGGCGTTGACTAGCGGCGCGCCCATGCTGGCCCACCCCGCGCCATCAAGCACCAGTTTGTGCGGGCCTTATGCAGTTTCGTAACCAACTGTAATGCTGGCATGGCAACGCCACGAAGCTGGGGTACGCTGCAGGCCTGAAGCTTGCTACCGGTTTGCTCCATGAAAGCCATCGCGCTTGCAGTGTCCTTGTCCTTGTCCTTGTCCCTGACCATGCTGCCTTCTGCTGCCCTGGCGCAGCAGCTGCCCAGCGAACTGGCCGCATTGGGCATCACCGCCGGCATGCCCTATACCAAAGCCAAGCGCCTGCTTGATGCAGCCGGGTGGCAGGCACACGTGCCAAGCGATGCCGCCGAAGCGCTGGAAGGTTTCCCTGAAGTGGGTTGCCAGAAGGGGGGCAGCAACTGCAGCAGCAGTTTCACAAAAGGCGGGCAGCAGGTCGCGGTGCTGGTTGGAACGACGCTGGCCGGTCAGCCGTTCGTACAGGGTGGTCGCTGAGCGCGACCTGCGCTCAGGCCAGCGGCAACCGATCCCGCGCATGCGACAGCCGGTCGTGCAGGTCGCGCACATGCTCGGCCTTGGCATGCACCCGGGTGGTATCACCGAAACTGCGCAGATAGGCGCACGCCGCGAAGCCATCGCTCTTCTTTTCGTACTCGGCAATCCAGGCCAGTCGATCCGGGTTGTTGGCCTGTTCGGCTGACCATGCGGCCACCGGCGGGCGGATGCGGTAATTCAGGCCGACGCGCCATGGCTTCGGTGTCAGCCGTGCCCGGAAGCAGTGCTGCAGCCGGCACATGCGTGCGTACAGGGTGTCGGTGCCCAGTGCTTTGAAGAACACCTGCAGCTGCTCGTCCTCGGGCGAGAACGTGGCATGCATGGCCAGCACGCGCAGTCCCGCCGGTGTGCGGTAGGCGCGCAGATGCCAGTCCTTGTGCTGCTCGCTGAAGGCAGCGACGCGCTGCAGGGCCACGCCTTCGGCGCCACCGGCAGCGGCCAGGCGCCGCTTGCGCTGCATCAGCATTGCAGTGTTGACCAGCAGCACGGCTGCCACGCCCAGCACCAGGCCCACCAGCCAATGCCAGAGCAGGGTGCCGATGATGGCCCCGGCAAGCAGCAGCACCGAGGCGATGACAGCGGGCATCACGCAGCCTGCCGGAGGTTGCGCATGATCGATATCGGCAAACAGCACGTCCGGGGTGTTCAGGCACAGTGCGCCATAGCTGTTGCGGGTGATGATGACATCGCTGTCGCGCTGCACGATCTGCTCGCGGATCGGCACGCCTTCCACTCCGTAGTTGCTGCGGGCCTCGCGACGCGGCAGTGCCTGCCCGGCAAGAATGGCGTTGAGCGCTTCGTTGGCGCGGCGGTCGGCGTGTCCCTGGGCCTCCGCAGGGCCCTCATCCGACCAGCCGAAGCGGCGCACCACCACCGGCCGGCCACGGAAACGGGCCTGCAGGCGGGCTTCGGCCCAGTAGGCTGGAACGATCATCATCCTGGCTTTCCCTCTTGTCCCTGGCAGCGTGCCGTGGCGAGTCTGGCACAGGTGTGCACGGTGCCGCACGATACCGCTGCGCATGCTGGGCCGCAGTGGTAGATTGCGCGCTTCGCGTGCACTCCACCAAGGACGGAGACATGTTCGTGTCGTTGCGTTGCCTGCTTGCCCTGGCCATCGGCGGGGCGCTTGGCACGGCCCACGCCGCAGGGCCGGGGCCGGAGATCCTGAGCACCGATGCCACCCGCTTCTACGCGCTCTACGAGACCACCGCCGGCAGACCCAGCGTGGCCCAGCTGGAGCAGTACCTGGCCGAGGGCACGCCGAGCCTGCGCGAATTCGCCAGGCTGCGCCGGGTGACCGCTCCGCGTATCGCCGAGGCGATGCTGCGCGACCCGTCGATGTATGCCAATGGCCGCACCTGCCTGGCCGAGTTGCCGGCCGTGCGCCAGCGGCTGGTAAAGGTATTTGCCAATCTGCAGGCGATCTACCCGCAGGCGAAGTTCCCGCCGGTGGCCATCGTGGTCGGCCGCAGCAAGCCGGTTGGCATGACCTATCCCAAGGGCGTGGTCATCGGCCTGGAAGCCCTGTGCGCGGCCGAATTCATGAACGCCAACGCGCAGGATCGCTTCGTGCACGTCATCGCGCATGAGTACGTGCATATCCAGCAGAGCGGGGTGAGCGAGTACACGCCGGGAGATCCGCAGGCGACGGTGCTGCGTGAATCGTTGGGCGAGGGCATCGCCGAGTTCATCGCCGAACTGGTGTCAGGCAATGTCGGCAATGGTCGGCATGCCGCCTGGACGCGTGGCAGGGAAGTGCATATCGAAAGCGCGTTCGCGCTGGAACTGGACAGCACCGATCTGAAGCCTTGGCTGTACAACTACACGCCGGGGTCGCAGGAGCCCTACGATCTGGGCTACTGGGTCGGCTATCGCATCGCCAAGGCGTATTACCTGCAGGCCAAAGACAAGCGCGAAGCGGTGCGCGCGCTGATCGAGCAGGACAACCCGAAGACGATTCTGGAAGCCAGCGGCTGGACGCCCGGCATGTGGATGCCGGCGAAGGTGACCGGGGTGGCGGCGCGGGCGCCTGCGCGCTGAGCCTGCACGGGGCTAGACTGCCGCAAACCCTGCGAAGAGGAGCGTACATATGCGCATGTCTGTTGCGTTGGCGGCCATGGTGATGGCGGTCGCCGGCAGTGTGGCGGCCGTACCAGCGCAGGCCGCCGGTGTGCCTGCGGTGAATCCGTTGTTGAACCGCCCGGTCGCGCAGTTGCACCCGGACGAAGTGCGCTTCATGCAGCAGCGGCTGCTGGACTGGCCGCAGCTGCAGCGCTATCGCGACGCCAACGCGCGATTGCCGGTGCCGAAGGCCGGGCAGCCACGTGTGGTGTTCTATGGCGACTCCATCACCGAAGGCTGGGGGGCCGAAGGCAGCAGTACGTTCTTCCCGGGCAGGGGCTACCTCAATCGCGGCATCGGTGGCCAGACCACCGCACAGATGCTGCTGCGTTTCCCGCAGGATGTGCTGGCGCTGCGCCCGCAGGTGGTGGTGATCCTCGCCGGCACCAACGACATCGCCGGCAATACCGGTCCGGCCACGCAGGTGATGATCGAGGACAACCTGCATGCGATGGTCGAACTGGCGCGGGCGCATGGCATCGGCGTGGTACTGGCATCGGTGCTGCCTGTCAGCGACTACCCGTGGATGCCCGGTGCCAGGCCAGCACCCAAGGTGCGTGCGTTGAATGCCGCGCTGAAAAAGTACGCCGATGCGCAGAAGCTGGTGTATCTGGACTACTACACGTCCATGGCCAACGCTGCCGGTGGACTCGACCGGCCACTGGCCACGGACGGTGTGCATCCCACGGCCAGGGGCTATGCGTTGATGGCGCCGCTTGCAGAGGCCGCGCTGGGTCGCGCGCTGAAACAGCAGCGATGATCGCTGCGCCGGTCAGCGCGCGGCGAGCGCGGCCAGCAGCCAGTCGCAGAAGTGCTTCACCAGCGGGTCCGCGGCGCTGTCCTCATGCAGCAGCCAACTCCAGCGCGGTCCGCGCAGGCGCGCATCATCCAGTGGCAGCAGCAACCGCTGCTCGCAGGCACGGGCGGACAGCAGCTCGCTGACAAGCGCGATGCCCAGGCCCTGGCAGGCCGCGTCGAGCAGCTGGCCGGGTTCGGAGAAATTCATGCCCTCGCGGCGCTGGCCGACATCGGCACCGCCCTGTACCTGCCACTGGCTCCAGTCCATTTCGCGCTCGCCATGCAGGGTGGTGCGGTCGGCAACCGGCAGCGCCAGCACACTGGGATGGCAGGCCGGATACAGACGGTCCTGCAGCAGCAGGCGGTACTGGCAGTGCGCCTGCGCATCGAGATCATCGCGCACGGCGATATCCACGGTCTGTGCCGCCATGTCAGGCGCCTGTTCGCTGGTCAGCAGCCACAGGTCGGCCTGCGGATGCTGGCGGCGGAAATCGGCCAGGCGCGGTACCAGCCAATGACGGGCAAAGGCCGGGCTGGTGTTGACGATCAGTTGATTGGGTTTGCGGTACTGGTCCAGGCGGCGGATGCCACTGGCCAGCTGCCGCAGCAGTGACTGGGTGGTTTCCAGCAGGTCGATGCCGGCATCGGTCAGGCTGACGCTGCGGCCCTGGCGGAAGAACAGCGGCTGTTCCAGCGCCTCTTCCAGGCCGCGGATCTGCTGGCTGATGGCCGACTGGCTCAGGTGCAGTTCCTCGGCTGCGCGGTGGAAGCTGCCGAGCCGGGCGGCGGCTTCAAAGCCACGCAGCGCATTCATGGGTGGCCATCGCTTGAGCATTATCGATAAGTAAATCTGTTCAATAGGCGGCTGAATCTATCGTTTGTGCTTATGTCACTGCAAGCGCAGCATGAGGTCCACCCCACACCGGCCCTGGAGCCAGCCATGAACACCCGTCGTCATTTCCTCACCCAGATGGCCGGCGCCACCGGTCTTGGCGCTCTGGCCACATTGGGCCTGGCCGGCGTGGCTGGACGCGCTGTGGCGGCGGCACCGGCTGCGGGCCACTGGCGGATGCCCGACGAGCATGGCCCGCAGGAGCGCGTGTTCCTCGCGTTCGCCGCCCAGCCCCGCGTATGGGGCGCGCAGGCCGATGCGGTGAACAGTGCGGTGGCCCGCCTGGCCCGTACCATCGCCGGCCACCAGCCGGTCAGCGTGTTGTGCCGCCCGGCGCAGTTGAAGCAGGCGCAGGACCGCTGCGGCCGCGACAACATCGAGTTCCTGGAAGTGCCCTTGGACGACATCTGGGTGCGTGATTACGGCGGCTGTTTCGTCACCGATGGCAAGGGTGGGCTGGGCCTGGTTGACTTCAACTTCAGCGGTTGGGGTGGCAAGCAGAGCGCGCGCAACGATGCTGCGGTGGCCCCGTGGCTCGCACAGATCACCGGCGCGACACTGCTGGAAAGCGACCTGGTGGGCGAGGGCGGCGGTATCGAAGTGGACGGCCACGGCACGGCGATCCTGACCGAAAGCTGCTGGGTCAACCGCAACCGCAATCCGGACTGGTCGCGTGCGGAGATCGAGGCCGAGCTGAAGCACCACCTGGGCCTGCGCAAGGTGATCTGGCTGCCGGGCATCGCCGGCAAGGACATCACCGATGCGCACGTGGATTTCTATGCCCGCTTCGTGCGCCCGGGCGTGGTGATTGCCAATCTGGACAATGATCCGGAGTCCTACGACTACGACCTGACGCGCGAACATCTGGAGATGCTGCGTGCAGCCACCGATGCCGATGGTCGCCGCCTGCAGGTGCATACGCTGCCGCCGCCACTGGAGGGGCGCAACAACGTGCACACCCACGACAACGACGATCTGGCGATGGGCTACATCAACTACCTGCCGGTCAATGGCGCGGTGGTGGCCCCGCAGTTCGGCGACGATCACGCCGATGGCTATTGCCGCGAACTGCTGGAAGACCTGTACCCGGGACGGGCGATCGAACAGGTGGACATCGATGCGATCGCCGGTGGCGGCGGCGGCATCCATTGCGTGACGAAGAACATGCCCAAGGTGTGACAGGCCTGGGCGGTATCCGGCCGCCGATGCGCTAGAGTGGCCGCCGGAGCGGATGCATGAAGCGGCCGCCGGGATCAGGAGTGCAGGGAATGCAGCGGGGAATCGGCAAGGGCGCGCGCGCCGGTGGTGCGGCCATCGCAATGCTGGCCATGATGATGGCGGCACAGGCAGGCGATGCAACCGCGTCGCCGGTTTCGCAATCGGCGTCGATGACCACCACCGCACCGGTGGCGGGCATCGGTCTGCCGGAGTGGACGGCGCGCTGGTGGCGCTGGGTGGACGCACAGCGGGTGCCGCCGTATCTGGATCCCGACGGACGCCTGTGCGGATCTGGCCAGGACGGGCCGGTCTGGAACCTGGCCGGCACCAACGGCCGCTTCCAGCCCACGCGCGAGTGCGTGGTGCCGGAGGGCAGGCACCTGCTGCTGCCAATCATCAACATGGCCTATTTCCAGCCGGACAGCAGCGTGTCCTGCCAGGAACTGCAGGCCGGTGCTGCCGTCAACAACGAACACCTGGTCAGCGCCGTGGTATTGCTGGACGGGCAGCCGCTGGGTGACATGCGCAGGCATCGGGTCAAGAGCGACGGCTGTTTCCACATCGACCCCGACGATGACAGCTCGCCGCTGGTGGCGGCCGACGGCTACTGGCTGATGCTGAAACCGCTGCCGCGTGGCCGGCACACCCTCAGCGTGGGTGCCAACTATGGTGCGCCCGATGGCGACTCGTACAGTGGCATGCGCCAGACGTTCGAATACGTGCTGCACGTGGGTGGAGCGACGCAGATCACCGCTGAAACCTCGCCGCCGCCCCACGTCGCCGCGCGCTGACGGTTTACGCGTCGTCCTGCTTCAATGCCGCATCGGCCGCCAGCAGGGCCTCGGCGGCCGCGCTGAGCGGGGGCGAGGGCGGCGCAACCACGCCGATCGCTTCCATCATCTTCGGCATGCCCAGGAACTGGCGCGCGCGACGGTCGTAGATGCCGGTGACCAGCAGTGCGCGGGTCGCGATCCTCTGCTCGGCGCCGATCAGCACGCGCTGCTCCATGATGCCGCGTGAGCCGACCCAACCCACCAGCCGCGTTTCCAGAATGAAGCGCTGGAACGGTTTCAGCTCGCGGCGGAACTGGATGGTGCCGGCGCCCACGATCGGCGCCCACTTCTCGCGCAGCGCGACCCTGCCAAGCCCCATGCGCAGGATCAGGTCCAGCCGGCCCAGGTCGAAGATGTTCCAGTAGCGGCCGTTGGTCATGTGCAGGTTGCTGTCCAGGTCGTTGGGCAGTACCCGGAACTGCAGTCGCGAGACCCCGAACGGGGCCTCCAGCTTGGGCCGGAACAGGCTGCACAGCAGTAGATGGAGCAAGCGGAACCAGAGATTCATGACTATGACGACTGTAATAATATCGTCGATACGCTAGTCTATGACGACTGTCTTAGCAAGGAGCCGCCGTGAGCCCGCGATCGTCCGATGCCCCCCAGCGTGTGATCGATGCGGCGGCGCAGATGCTGGCGCGCGTGGGCCTCAATGCCACCAGCATCCGCGAGGTGACCAAGCTGGCCGACGCGCCATTGGGATCCACCTACCACCACTTTCCCGGCGGCAAGCAGGAGCTGTTGGCGCGCGCTACGCACATGGCCGGCGACAAGGTAGAGGCGCTGCTGGTGGAGTTGTTGAAGGGCGGGGCGGTGCAGGGCCTGCAGCAGTTCCTGGCAATGTGGCGCGAGCGCCTGCTGCGCTCCGAGTTCCGCGCCGGCTGCCCGGTGCTGGCCGCTGCCGTGGAGGAACCGGTGGAGGCGACGCCCAGCCAACCCCGCGCGGCTGCCGCCGAAGTATTCGTTCGCTGGCAGGGCCACCTGGCTGAAGCGTTCGTTGCCGATGGGCACGCGCCTGACGCTGCGGCCGGGCTGGCCAGCCTGGTGATTGCCAGCGTGGAAGGCGCGGTGGCGATGAGCCGCGCACTGCAGGACATCGCCCCGTTCGATCAGGTGGCTGCGCAGTTGCTGCGCGCCACATCGCCCCCTTGAGCGGCGTGCGGACTACTTGAAGAACATGTAGGCCCAACCATGCAAACATGGGCGACAGCACGGCGATGATCGATGCAGCCAGCCAGCGCACATAGCGGCGGGCCGCATCGGCACCCTGCCTTTTCAGTGCCCAGGCGTGCAGGGGCAGGACCAGCAGGGCCTGCAGCACCAGGGCTGCCAGTGCGGCAAGCCAAAGCGCAAACACACCCAGGCAGCCGTCACTCATGCAATAGGTGCCGAACCACGAACCCCAACCGGCCAGGCCGATCATTGGCAGGAACATGATGCTGGCGACAGGACGGGTGAACTGGGACGCCTGCATGCGGGAGCTGCTCCATTCCTTGGCCGCCCAGAATATAGGATCCGCACCGCGCTGCGGTTGCTGTGGATGCCGCAGGACTGCGATTGGCGCTGGCCTGTAGACGCGCCGCCACGGTAGGGTAGAATCCGGCCAGCGCAGCCCGCGCGTGCCTGGCAAGGATGTCTGCATGCTGCACCACCTCTCGCTGGGTGTCCGCGATCTGGAGCGTGCCGGTCGCTTTTACGATGCCGCGCTCGCGGCACTCGGTTACCGCCGCGTTTTCGAAGACAACACCGCGATCGGCTATGGCCTGGTCGATGATGAAGACCTGCTGTGCCTGAAGCTGCGCGAGGGTGCCAGCGCGCCGGGACCAGGCTTCCACCTGGCGCTCGCAGCAGCCACGCGCGAAGCCGTTGATGGATTCCATCGCGCCGCCTTGGCAACCGGAGGACAGGACAACGGACCTGCCGGCCCGCGCCCGGATTACGGCGACCGCTACTACGCTGCGTTCGTGATCGATCCTGATGGCCATCGCATCGAGGCGGTGACCAAGGCGGCATGAAGCACGTCCGCCAGCCCGTTTCGATGCCGCGCCGCCGCAGCACCGAAACGATGCACGCACGTCGGCAACTGCAGCATCGTGGCTGGCCACGGCTGCAGATGGCCTTGATCGTCGTGCTGACCGGCGCTGCCGGGTTCCTCGCCTCGCACCTGCTGCGCCTGGCGGGCCTGGACGCGATGCTGCTGCGCTATCCACTGGCCGTGCTGGTGGCCTATGGCGTGTTCGCCGGCGGCCTGTACCGGCGTATGCAGGGCATGCAGGCGCAGGGCTGGTGGCGGTTGTGCCTGTCCCATACGATCTGGCCGCTGCTGGGCCTGCTGGTGTTTTTCGCTGGTCTGGGCTGGCTTGCGCAGGCGTTCGCGCCCGATGCGGTCAGCCTGATGCAGGTGTTCAAGGCGTTGTAGCAGGGTTTGCCTCGACCTTTGATTTCAATCACACGCAAGGAGAAAGCGCATGGATGTCGCTGCACGCAGGAACAGGATGTTGATTCGTTGGATGATGGGCGCGATGTTCGCCCTGTTGATGCCGTTCACGGCGATGGCCCAGTCCGCGCCTGCGGCGGTTCAACCCGCCGCGGATGCTGTAGCCGAGGAAGTGCACTGCCGAGCCTGCAGCTACGAGCGTGTCGGGCATACGGTGGACATCGGCCTGGTGGCCTTGGTGTCGCTGCTGGTGGTTGGCCTGCTGGTGGCCATTTCCCGCGAATGGGGGACGACCTCGCAGCGCTGGACCTGCCGCACGATGGCCCTGCTTCTGGTGGGCATCGGGGTGGCCCTGCTGTGGTGGGCTGGCAGCATCATCTACCTCGGCTACAACCCGTGGCAGAACGAGACCGCGCCGCTGGACCCGTCGCTGGCCACGACGCTGCTCAGTACCTCGCCGAAATGGCTGGCGGGGCTGTTGATGGTAGGTATCGCCCCTGCCATCTGGAAGCGCAGCGAGCGCCTGCCGTCCTGGCGCATTGCCTGATCTTTGGAGCGCCGGGCACTGCCCGGCGCTGCCGCCATGCAGGATCAGTCGAAGCGCCAGCGCATGCCCGCATACACGCCACGGCCTTCGCCTGGCGTTGAGCGCGCCACGTCCTTGCCGGCATCGTTGTAGCCGGGCGTCACCGTCGCTGCGTAATGGCGGTCGCCGATGTTGCGCATCTCTGCCCACGCCTGCCAGCGGCCACCGGGTGCGTCGTAGCCGATCCGGCTGCCGAAGATCACATGGCTATCGGCCCAGTAGCTGTTGGCGTAGTCCACCGCGATGCGCGAGGCGTATTCGGTATTGAGCGCCGCATACAGGCCCGAGGCGTGGTCGAAGCGGAGTTCGGCCTGGTAGGCATGTTGCGGCAGGCCCGGCAGGCGGTTGCTGCCGAAGCGCGCATCATGGCGATAGCGGAAATCATTGAAGGTGTACGCCTGGCGCAACGACAGACGGCCCGGCACGGCCTGCCACAGCGTGCTGTCCAGCCCGGCTTCGATGCCGCGGTGCACGGTGGGGCTGGCATTGTTCTCGGCGATGAACAGGTTCGGCACCGGTTGCAGCTCCACGCTCAGCAGCTCGTGGTTGACGTGCGCGTAGTAGCCGGTCAGTTCCCAGCGGCCCAGCGCCGCTTCGCCGCGTGCGCCGAGTTCCAGCGTGGTCGCAGTCTGGTTCTGCATCGGCACCGGCGTGCGCTGGCGCCCGGTTGAGGGGCCATTGCCCGGGCCGAAATACTGGTTCGAGCCCCAGATCATCGACCACGGGTGCGGTGCTTCCACCGAGCGGCTGAGGTTGCCGAACCACTGCGTCTGCGGCGTCTGCTGCCAGGTGAAACCCAGCCGGGGTGCATAGTCCCAGTCATCGCCGCGCAGGCGACCGCCCGTGGCCGGCCAGGTGACCTGCACATCGCGACGGGTGTTGATGACGGCCAGTGCGGTCTGCAGGCGAAGGCGATCGTTCAAGCTGAGGATGTTGCTGACGTGCAGGGTGCTGTCGGTGCCATGGTGGCGGAAGTCGCGCGTGCGCGTGCCGGCGGCATAGCCGTTGCTGGCAAAGCGCAGCGACTCGCGCACGTCGGCATCCAGGTCGTGGGTGACGCGCAGGCCGACGGTGGTTTCGCTGTCCAGGCCGAACAGTGCATGGCGGCGGCGATAATCCAGCGTGGCGTTGAGGTTGGCGTAGTCCAGCTGCTGGCGGTACAGGCTCTCGTTCAAGTCCATCGGATATTTGTGATAGACCAGCCCGGCCTGCAGCGAGGAATCCTCATCGATCTGCAGCGTGGTGACATTGCCCACCCACGTGCTACCCGGCTGCGGGCGTTGCGCGTCGATGGCGAGGTTTGCAGGATTGGCCGCGCGTGGATCGTTGCGGATCTGGTCACGGGTCAGGCGCCCGGGCGTCTCGTGATTGGTTTCGCGATAGCGCACGAAGAAGCGGGTCTGCAGGTCGGGGGTGATCTGCCAGCCGATGTTGGCCATCGCGCCTTTGCCATCGCCGCGCGCATGGCGCTGGTAGCCGTCGAATTCGGTATCGGTGTAGGCCAGGAAGTAGTCGACATCACCATTGACGCCGCCCCAGCTGATCCCGCGCTTCTGGTAGCCGCGGCTGCCGGCTTCGTAGTGCAGCTGCACGCCGGCCGAATCGCGGCCGCTGCGGCTCACGTAGTCGATGGCACCGCCCAGCGCCAGCGCGCCACGCTCGAAACCGTTTGCGCCGCGCAATACCTCCACCCGCGACAGCCACAGCGGTTCAAGCAGTTCATACGGCGTGCCCCCGGGGCCGGTCAGCGGCAGGCCGTCGATCGACACAGCAATACCCGAAGCATGCGCGCCGGGGCCCCGGTTGATGCCCGAGCCACGGATCGAGATCTTGGTGCCCTCGTTACCCGGCGACTGCGCGCTGATGCCGGGCTGGTAGGCCAGCACATCGGCGCTGCTGGACAGGCGGCTGTCTGCCTTGGCCACGTCGATGACGTTGCTGGCGCCGGGTATGCGCTTCAGTGCCTCGCGCGCCTGCGCGCTGGCATCACCAGCGGTGACCTGCACCGCATCCAGCGTGGTGGCCTGCGGGGCGGCATGGGCGGTGATGGAAAGGCCGAGGGAAACGGCCAGGAACAGCAGCGATGGGGTGGGGCGGTACGGCGAGAGCGACATGCGGGAATGCTGTAAACTACGAAAGTGGCGCGCAAGTTAACAGGTCGGCGGCGTCACGTCACCCACCGGTCGCGTATGGCCAGCGCGACCTTTGTAGAGCCAAGCCCATGCTTGGCTATCGCGCGCAGCGCGGTTTTTCTGCGATCGCAACGAAGAGCAGCCGAGCAGAGGCTCGGCTCTACAGCGGGGGTTACGGCGAGGGCTTGGCCAGCGCCTTGGCCTTCGCATACAACCGATCCGCAGTTTCCTTCTCGCCAAGCGCCCCGTGGCATTCGGCCAGGCTGTCCCACGCATTGGCCGAATCCGGATACAGCTCGGTATTGAGAGCGAACACCTTCAACGCCTTGCCTGCACCGAGGCTCTCGTGGATGGCGTAACCATCGGCATTGATCGCGCGTTCCAGTTCGCTGGCAGCAACCCTATTGCTGCCGCGCAGCCAGCTACGCATCAGCTGCGCCGCATCGGCGCCGTCATCCAACGCATAGCCGATCAGCCGCTCCGACAGCACCGCATGCGGAAATTCCTCCGGTGCGGCCACCGCCATCGTGCTTTCCACCAGCGTGCTCGACCACACGTTACGGGCGCTGCCATTGGTCAGGTACACGAACACCCAGTAACCGCTGGCAAGCGTACCCCGGTAGGCCAGCCGCGCACGTACGCGGGTACCGCCATCGTGGCCAACCTGGGTGTAGCCGTCGCTGCGGGTGGTGTCCCAGCCAGTGGAGAAGAAGTTGCTGCCGCCACCGCTCAGTTTCTGCGGCTGCCAGAGCGTTTCCAGTGAGGAGGTGCGTACCAGCTTGCCGGTCGCCAACGCTTGCAGGAAAAGGTTCATGTCGCCCACGGTGGTCTGCAGATCGGCGTGGCCCCAACCGTAGTTCGGCCAGGGATCTTCATTGGCCGGCTGCAGTCCGCCCTGCCTGCCGATGTACGGCACCGCCGCGCGCTGCACAGGCACGCTTGCCACGCCCCACGATGTGCGGGCCATCTTCAACGGCTGCAGGATGCGTTCGCGCGCGATAGCCGGGTAGGGTTTGCGGTACTGCGCTTCCAGCAAGGCGGTCAGCACCAGGTAGTTGGCCTGGGTGTACTGCACGCGGGTACCGGTGATGAACTGCATCGGTGCGGCGCCAGCAACCTTCAATGCAGCGCTGAGACTCGGTGCAACACCGGGGTAGCCCTTGCTCACCCAGCGGTTGTCGACGCGGTCGTAGTACTCGGCGATGCCGGAGCTGTGGTTGAGGAAGTCGCGCACGTGGATTGCCTGCCATGCAGTCGGCAGGCCCGGCACATAGCGGCTTGCGGGTGCATCCAGATCCACTTTGCGCTGGTCCACCAGCTGCATCACCAGCGTGCTGGTCAGCAGCTTGGCCATCGACTGTGCGGCGAAGATGGAATCAACAGCGGCTGCTGCATGGGCGACGGGATCGCGTTCGCCGCTGGCGCCCTGGTAAAGCACCTGGCCGTTGTGGGCGACCAGTACCGCCTGGCCGGCAATGCCATAGCGCTCGCGGTTGGTCTGCAGTTGGGCGTCGAGCTGAGTAGAGAGATCGGCGGGGACGTCACGCGCCGAAGCGACCGGAATGGCAAACAGTGCGCAAAGCAATGCAGCAATGAGCGTGCGGTACATCGCGGTGATCCATCAGCGTTGATGGCGCATGTTGGTCAGCGGCGGGCACTGGGTCAACCCTGTAGAGCCGAACATGGCCCGGCTCTACAGGTGCCTTGCGGTAGTGCCGGCCGCTGGCCGGCAACCTACACAGTCAGCCCAGGATGCCGGGCAGATCCAGTCCCTTTTCCTTTGCGCAGTCGATCGCGATTTCATACCCCGCATCGGCATGGCGCATCACGCCGGTGGCCGGATCGTTCCACAGCACGCGCGCAATCCGCTTCGCCGCCGCTTCGGTACCGTCGCAGACGATCACCATGCCGGCGTGCTGCGAGAAGCCCATGCCCACGCCGCCGCCATGGTGCAGCGACACCCAGGTCGCACCACTGGCGGTGTTGAGCAGTGCGTTCAGCAGCGGCCAGTCGGACACCGCATCGGAACCATCGGCCATCGCCTCGGTTTCGCGATTCGGCGACGCCACGCTGCCTGAATCCAGATGGTCACGGCCGATCACCACCGGTGCCTTCAGTTCACCGTTGGCAACCATCTCGTTGAACGCCAGGCCGAGACGATCGCGGTCGCCAAGGCCCACCCAGCAGATGCGCGCCGGCAGGCCCTGGAACTTGATCTTCTCGGCGGCCATGTCCAGCCAGCGGTGCAGGTGCGGATTGTCCGGAATCAGCTCCTTCACCTTGGCATCGGTCTTGGCGATGTCTTCCGGGTCACCACTCAGTGCGGCCCAACGGAACGGGCCGATGCCGCGGCAGAACAGCGGGCGGATGTAGGCCGGTACGAAACCCGGGAAATCGAAGGCATTGGCCACGCCTTCTTCCAGCGCCATCTGCCGCAGGTTGTTGCCGTAGTCCACGGTGGGCACGCCAAGCGCGTGGAAGCCGAGCATGGCGCGGATGTGATTGGCCATCGACGCACGCGCGGCCTTCTCCACTTCCTTCGGGGCGGACACGCGTTTGTCGTCCCACTGTTCAACGGTCCAGCTCTGCGGCAGGTAGCCGTTCACCGGGTCGTGCGCGGAGGTCTGGTCGGTCAGCATGTCCGGCTTGATGCCGCGCGCGAGCAGTTCGGCCAACACATCGGCAACGTTGCCGAGCAGGCCCACCGATTTCGGCGTGCCGGCCTTGCACGCTTCGTCGATCAGGCGCAGCGCTTCATCCAGGTTGTCGGTCCAGGTATCCAGATAGCCGGTGCGCAGGCGCATGTCGATGCTGCTCTTGCGGCATTCAACGGCCAGGCACGAGGCGCCGGCCATCACCGCGGCCAACGGCTGCGCGCCACCCATGCCGCCGAGGCCGCCGGTGAACAGCCACTTGCCGGTCAGGTCACCACCGAAATGCTGGCGGCCCATTTCCACGAAGGTTTCGTAGGTACCCTGCACGATGCCCTGCGCGCCGATGTAGATCCAGCTGCCAGCGGTCATCTGGCCGTACATGGCCAGGCCCTTCCTATCCAGCTCGTTGAAGTGGTCCCAGTTGGCCCAGCGCGGCACCAGGTTGGAATTGGCGATCAGCACACGCGGTGCATCGGCATGGGTACGGAACACGCCCACCGGCTTGCCGGACTGCACCAGCAGGGTCTGGTCATCGTCCAGCCGCTTGAGTGTTTCGACGATGGCGTCGAAGCTTTCCCAGTCGCGCGCGGCGCGGCCGATGCCGCCGTACACCACCAGTTCCTGCGGCCGCTCGGCCACGTCCGGGTGCAGGTTGTTCATCAGCATGCGCAGCGGCGCTTCGGTCAGCCAGCTCTTGGCGTTGAGCGTGCTGCCGGTGGGCGCGGCGATGGTGCGGGACGGGTCGTTGCGGGTCATGCGGCGCTCCGGTTGGTAGCGAATTCGAGGCAGGCGTTGAGCACCTGCGCCAGGGTGTGGCGCAACGGTGCGGCGTGGTCGGTGTCGAGCGGGGTGGGCCAGCTGTGCTCGTCCACCTGGTCCGGCAGCGATTCGTGCATGTAGCCGCGGCAGGCCAGTTCCATCTGCAGGCTGTGCACACCACCGGCGATGCTGCTGTAGTGGCGGGTGATCCAGCCGCCCTTGAAGCGACCGTTGCGCACCTGGCTCATGCCACTGATTTTCAGCAGGTTTTCCACCACGTCGCTCAGCGCGTTGTCGCAGGAGGTATCCGGCGCGCCCGAGGGGCCGGCGGTGCCAAGATTGAACTGCGGCAGCTCACCCTCGAACAGGTGCGGGATATGCGAGCGGATCGAGTGCGCGTCGTACACCACCACCGTGCCGTGGCGTACACGCAGGCGCGCGATCTGTGTGGCCAGCGCATCGTGGTAGGGCGTGAAATAGGTGTCGCGACGGCGCGCGATTTCCGTGTCATCCGGCTCGCGGCCGGCGTGGTACAGCGGCTGGTTGTCGAAGGTGGTCAGCGGGCACAGGCCGGTGGTGTTCTGGCCCGGGTACAGCGAGACGCCGCTGGGGTCGCGGTTGAGGTCGATCACCGAGCGCGAGATCGCAGAGCGCACCGTGGTTGCGCCCATGCCCCGCGCGAAGTCGTACAGTTCGTGCACCCACCAGTCGGCATCGCGGCGCGCCAGCCACGGCGAGTGGAAATCGCCGATCAGGTCGCGCGGCAACTCGCTGCCGGTGTGCGGGAAGCTGACGATCAACGGGGCATCGCCCTCGTGCACCGTCAGCCATTCGGGGTGGGCATTCATGCCTGCGGCTCCACGCTTGGCAACAGATGGGCCAGGCCCTGCGCCAACGCACCGCTGCGCACCAGGTTGGTGGCGGCCACCATGTCCGGGTGGAAGTAGCGATCCTCTTCCAGCGTCGGCACCTGCGCGCGCAGCGTGGTGCGCACGGTTTCCAGTGCGGCACTGGAGCGCAGCGGCGCATGGAAATCACAGCCCTGCGCGGCGGCCAGCAGTTCGATGCCGATCACGTTGGCGGCGTTCTCGGCCATCTGCATCAGTCGGCGTGCACCGTGCGCGGCCATCGACACGTGGTCTTCCTGGTTGGCCGAGGTCGGAATCGAATCGACGCTGGCCGGATAGGCGCGCTGCTTGTTCTCCGAGACCAGCGCGGCAGCGGTAACCTGCGGAATCATGAAGCCGGAATTCAGGCCGGGGCGAGGGGTCAGGAACGCCGGCAGGCCGGACAGCGCCGGGTCAACGAGCATCGCCAGGCGGCGTTCGCTGATCGAGCCGATCTCGCACACCGCCATCGCCAGCATGTCGGCGGCGAAGGCCACCGGCTCGGCGTGGAAATTGCCACCGGACAGCGCTTCACCGGTCTCGGTGAATACCAGCGGATTGTCGGACACACCGTTGGCTTCGATTTCCAGCGTGGTCGCCGCCTGGCGCAGGATGTCCAGTGCCGCGCCCATCACCTGTGGCTGGCAGCGCAGGCAGTACGGGTCCTGCACGCGCACGTCGTTGTCGCGGTGCGATTCGCGGATGCCCGAGTCCTGCATCAGGCTGCGCAGCGTGGCGGCGGTGGCGATCTGCCCACGCTGTCCACGCAGGGCATGGATGCGCGGATCAAACGGCGTGTCCGAGCCCTTGGCCGCTTCCACCGACAGCGCACCGGTCACCAGTGCGGCCTGGAACACAGTTTCGATTTCGAACAGACCGGCCAGGGCATAGGCGGTGGAGAACTGGGTGCCGTTGAGCAGCGCCAGGCCTTCCTTCGCACCCAGCTCCACCGGCTGCAGGCCGGCGCGTGCCAGCGCGTCCACGGCGGGCAGGCGTTCATCACCGACGAAGGCTTCGCCGACGCCGATCATCACCCCGGCCAGGTGCGAAAGCGGCGCCAGATCGCCGGACGCGCCGACCGAGCCCTGCGCCGGTACCACCGGCACCACCCCTTTCACCAGCAGCGCTTCCAGCAGCAGCAGCGTTTCCTCGCGCACGCCCGAAGCACCCTGGGCGAGGCTGACCAGCTTCAGCGCCATCATCAGCCGCACCACGTTGGCCGGCATCGGTTCGCCCACGCCGGCCGCGTGCGAGAGCACGATGTTCCGTTGCAGGGTGGCCAGGTCTTCGCGCTCGATACGCACGCTGGCCAGCTTGCCGAAGCCGGTGTTGATGCCATACACCGGCGCGCCCTTGGCGACGATGGCAGCCACGGTCGCGGCACTGGCACGCACGGCCGGCAGCGCGGCCGGGTCCAGTGCCAGCGGTGCGCCGCGATAGGCCTGCCGCCACCGGGCAAGGGTGACATGGCCGGGGCGAAGAACCAGGGTGTTGCTCATGTGTTGCTCCAGGAGGCAGGCAGGTCGGGCTGTCCGCGCACCACGCGCGCGTGCAGCGGGTTGAATCCAATGCGATAGACCAGGTCGGCGGGGGCGTCGATGTCCCAGATCGCCAGGTCGCAGTCCATGCCGATGGCAAGGCGACCGATGCGATCGCCACGGCCCAGTGCGCGCGCTGCTTCACGGGTGAAGCCGGCGATGCATTCGTCCACGGTCAGGCGGAACAGGGTCGCGCCCATGTTCATCGCCAGCAGCGGGCTGGTCAGTGGCGAGGTACCGGGGTTGCTGTCGGTGGCCAGCGCCAACGGCACGC
Organism: Stenotrophomonas sp. STEN046; assembly: GCF_056759755.1. Taxonomy (NCBI): domain Bacteria; kingdom Pseudomonadati; phylum Pseudomonadota; class Gammaproteobacteria; order Lysobacterales; family Lysobacteraceae; genus Stenotrophomonas; species Stenotrophomonas sp. STEN046. Next base: position 85,073 of record NZ_JBRRDR010000002.1, on the reverse strand, counting down.
CGGCCGCACGCAGCGCGGCGATCGGTGGCAGGGTGGTATCGCGGGTGAAATAGAAGGCACCGGGCAGCAGCACCGCCACGGTTCCGGCCGCCGCCATCGCGGCGATGCCGGCGTCATCCAGGTGTTCGATATGGTCGGCCGACAACGCACCGAAGCCGGCTGCCAGTTCGGCGCCATGCTGGTTGCTCAGTTGCTCGGCATGGATCTTGATCGCCAGTCCGTGCGCGCGCGCGGCCTCGAACACCTGTCGCGCCTGCGCGGGCGAGAACGCGATGTTCTCGCAGAACACATCCACCGCTTCGGCCAGGCCTTCGGCGGCAATGGCGGGAATCATCATGTTGCACACCTCGTCGGTGTACTCCTGCGCCTCACGGCCCGGCGGCACCGCGTGCGCGCCCAGGAAGGTCGGCACCACGTTGACCCGGCATTCCTCGCCCAGTGCACGCGCTACCTGCAGCTGCTTGCGCTCGTCTTCCAGGGTCAGCCCATAGCCGGATTTGATCTCGATGGTGGTCACGCCCTCGGCACGCATCGCCAGCAGGCGCGGGCGGCTTTCGCGGGCCAGCTGTTCCGGGGTGGCGGCGCGGGTGGCGCGCACGGTGGACACGATGCCGCCGCCGGCGCGGGCGATCTCGGCATAGCTGACGCCCTGCAGGCGCTGCTCGAATTCGTTGGCGCGGTTGCCGGCGTAGACCAGATGGGTGTGGCAGTCGATCAGGCCGGGCGAGATCCAGCGGCCCTCGCCATCGATGCGCGTGGTCGGTCGCAGGTGGGTGTCACTGCCGGCCGGGCCGACGTGGACGATGCGGCCGTCGCGGCAGGCCAGGACGGCATCGCGCTGCAGGGCAAGTCCCTCGCCATCAAGGGTGATCAGGTGAACGTTGGACCAGAGGGTATCGACGTGCATGGCATCCACAACGCGGCTGTGCTTATATGTCTATACAATATAGGCGTCCATTTCGGGTTGTCCAGCCATGTCCGATTCGCGTTCCCCGCACTGCTTCCATGCCGCCCACGCCCTGTTGGCCGAGGGCTGGGCCACCGATGTGCGCCTGCAGGTGCGCGACGGCCGCATCGCGGCGATCACGCAGGGGCGGGGCGCGCAGGACGGGGACACCCGTGTCGGCATCCTGGTGCCGGGCCTGCCGAACCTGCACAGCCACGCCTTCCAGCGTGGCATGGCCGGTCTGGCCGAGATCGGCGGCGGTGACGGCGACAGCTTCTGGAGCTGGCGCGAGCTGATGTACCGCTTCCTGGCCCACCTGCGCCCGGAGGCGGTGCAGGCCATCGCCGCGCAGGCGTACATGGAGATGCTGGAGAGCGGCTTCACCCGTGTCGGTGAATTCCACTACCTGCACCACGACGCCGATGGCAGGCCGTATGCCAACCCTGCGGAGATGAGTGCGCGGATCGCCGCCGCCGCCGAGCAGACCGGCATCGGCCTGACGCTGTTGCCGGTGTTCTATGCCCATGCTGATTTCGGTGGCGCGCCGCCGAATCCGGCGCAGCGCCGCCTGATCCACGATGTGGACGGCTTCGCACGGTTGCTGGACGCAGCGAAGCCGGCCTTGACCACGCTGCCCGACGCGGTGCTCGGCATCGCCCCGCACAGCCTGCGCGCGGTCACCGGCGAAGAGCTGGGAGCGCTGCTTCCGCTCACCGACGGCCCGATCCACATCCATATCGCCGAGCAGGTACGTGAAGTCGAGGCCTGCCTGGCCTGGAGCGGCCAGCGCCCGGTGCAGTGGCTGTACGAGCACGTGTCCGTGGACGCGCGCTGGTGCCTGGTGCATGCCACCCACATCACCGACGACGAGCGCCGGCAGATGGTCGCCAGCAACGCCGTGGCCGGCCTGTGTCCGATCACCGAAGCCAACCTTGGCGACGGCCTGTTCCCGATGCAGGCGTTCGCACGCGAGGGTGGCCGCTTCGGCGTCGGCTCCGATTCCAACGTGCTGATCGATGCCGCCGAAGAGCTGCGCCTGCTGGAGTACGGCCAGCGCCTGGCTCTGCGCGGGCGCAACGTACTGGCGCCGGATGCCAGTCGCAGCAGCGGCCGCTTCCTGTTTGAAGGCGCAGTGCAGGGCGGCGCGCAGGCGCTCGGGGTGGTCGCGGGCCTGCAGGTGGGGGCCAGCGCGGATCTGGTTGAACTGGACGCCACACACCCGGCAATGCAGGCGCGCCAGGGTGACGCATGGCTTGACAGCTGGGTGTTCGCCGCACGTAATGGCGCGCTGCGATCGGTCTGGCGCCATGGCCGCCAATGCGTAGCCGAGGGTCGCCACCTGCAGCGCGAGGCGATCACCCGCGCTTTCGCCGCCGCCCTGCGTGGCGTGCTTGGCTGATCGCTTCCCGCCACCGAGACCCCATCACGTGAAGGCCAGCAAGTCCGCCACGCTCAACCAGCGCATCCGCAGCGACCTGGAAAGCCGCATCCTCAGCGGAGAGTGGGCGCCGGGCTTCCGTATCCCCTACGAGCACGAGCTGATGGAGCAGTACGGCTGCTCGCGGATGACGGTGAACAAGGTGCTGACCGCACTGGCCGAGAGCGGCATGATCGAGCGGCGCCGTCGTGCCGGCTCGTTCGTGGCGCGGCAACCGCCGCACCTGGAACAGGTTGCGCTGGAGATTCCCGATATCGCAATGGAAGTTGGCTCGCGCGGCCACCAGTATGGCTATCAGCTGCTGCAACGGGAGCTGCGCCTGGCCGCCGCCGACAACGCCGGCGAAGTGGAGCTGGCCGGCAGCGAGCAGTTGTTGGCGATGCGCTGCCTGCATCTGGCCGATGGCCGTCCGCTGGCACTGGAACACCGCCTGATCAGCCCGGTCGGGGTGCCTGAAGTGCTGCAGGTGGACTTCAACACCACCGCGCCGGGCAGCTGGCTGCTGCAGAACGTGTCATGGACGCGCGCCCAGCACCGGATCAGTGCCTGGGGGGCCGACATGGCCACCGCCAAGCTGCTGGAGGTGAAGCCTGGCACCGCCTGTCTGGTCATCGAGCGCCTTACCTGGCGCGGTGAACAGCCGATCACCCGCGTGCGGCAGATGTTCCTGGGCGACGCGTGGGACCTTGTGGCGCGCTTCGCACCCGGGGCGCGTTAGGGCCGTATCCACGCACGGCGTGGATCTACTGAATCCCGGTTTGGATTACGCGGTGCGCGAGAACCCCGGGTAGATCCACGCCATGCGTGGATGCTGCCTGATCAATACGTCGCGCATTGCCGCCAGCGCACCGGCTCATCCACGCCGGGCCGGGCATTGAGCTGCACGCGCACGTTGCGCAGGGCGGGGTAGCGCAGCACTTCCTGGCAGACCCGTGGCCACACGGTTTCGAGTTCGCCGGTGCGGTTGATCGCCAGCGTCTGCCGGGTCAGCCAGACGCCGCTGGCAATACCGGACTGGCCGGCCAGCGCGCGTGCCAGTTCGGCCTGGTAGCGGTCGAGCGTGGCCGCGTCGGGGTTGGGGTTGTTGCGTGTGGCATCGGTCGTGCCCTGCGGCGCCGTTGCCGGCGCTGATGCCGGAACCGATGCCGGAGCGGTGACACCGGTTGCCGGCGTTTCCACTGCCTTGTCGGGCTCGACAGGTGCCGGTGCGGGTGCGGCAACCGGAGCCGGCGCTGGAGCCGCCTTCTCTGCCTCTGTGTGCATGCCCTGCAGGCCCAGCCCGACCAGCAGCCCCAGGGTTACCGAAGCCAGCGCGGCGATGGCGATGCGGCGCAGCGCTTCGTGGCGCGCCGTGGCGTGTACCCGGGTATCGATATCGGCAGGCAGGTAGGGCTGCAGCAGCGGCCACAGGCGTGGCCCGTCCAGCACTTCAACGGCCTGCTTGTCGGCGGCGGCCAGGCCATCGCGCTGTACGCGGCCTTCAGTGATCAGCATTCCGCCTCTGGCGCCGGCCAGTCGCGCGGCCGCGCCCAGCTCGTTCACTGCCGCAGTGCCAATGCGATAGGCCAGGCCGTGCTTGCACGACACCAGCCAGTGGTTGGGGCCATCGCTGAGCAGGAAATCACTGCTCGGCTCGCGGCTTTCTTCGTTGGGGTCCTGCAGTTCACGCAGCCCGCGCTGCTCGCGCAGCATGCGCTTGATCAGCGTGGAGAACTCGCGCCAGTGCATGCCGGCCAATGCCTGCAGCCCCAGTTGCATCTCGGTACGTCGGCGCTTGAACCACCACAGATGGACGGTGGCCAGGGCGCAGGTAAGCAGGGCCGACAGCAGGGCCAGAATCCAGGGAAGCATGCAGGGCGACGACGGAAGGGGCGAAAACGGAGGCCCACAGTGTAAAGGTGCGGCCGGGCGATTGCGTCAGGGTGTTCCCGACAGGAAGCGTGATGCAGCCCGCAGATCAGCGTGTCGCAGACACGAAAAACCCGCCAATCCTGAAGCCGTGAGGGGAGGGAACAAACGGCAGCCGAAGCGATTGGCGGGTTCTACGCGATTGTCAGCGAAAATTTATTGCGTTGCAACAAAAGTGGTTCAGGGTGCGCTGCCCGGTGCCTGATGGCTGCCCGGTGAGGGCGCGTCGACATCGGCCGAGGCCCGGTGTTCCAGCTTGGCCAGGCGGGCGGTAAGTGCGTCGATGCGCGCCTCCAGTGCGGTCACCTCGTCGGCGGTGGGTACGCGCAGGCGCTTGAGCACCCCCTGCACCTGGTCATCGAATGCCTTCTCGACCTTGGTCCAGGTGCCGGATGCCTTCTCGCGGGCATCGTCCAGCGAGTGCTCCACGTTGTCGCGCCAACCCGGCTCCTGCTCACCGGTACGCTCACGGCGGCGCGCTTCCCAGGCCTCGCCTTCCTTCACCAGGCCATCGAAGAATCGGCCGCCCTCGGCCTGCGCGCGCCCCAGCGCACCCAGTCCGGCCAGCCACACCTGCTGTGCCGAATCGCTCAGCCTGCGCGAGAAGCGCTCAGCCTGGTCGCCGAAGCCGGTGTCGTCATCGCGGCGGTCGTCATTCTCGTAACGGTTCATCGCACTTCCCGGGGGAGTAGGGTCTGCCCCCGAGAGTAGCGCGCGCCGACGTTGCTGGGCCGTGACGGCCGCAGCGCAGGTTCAGCCCAGCTTTTCCTTCAGCACGCGCTGGATCTCGCTTTCCACCATGCCTTTCATCGCCGACAGCAGGAAGCCCAGCTTGGCGGTCACGCGCACGGCACCCGGCTGCAGCTCGATCGCGCCGTCCACGCCGCTGCCGGAGAAGTTCAGCACGTCCGCTGCCCAGGACGACTTCAGGCCGAAGCGTTCGCTCAGCTTGGCGGCAACCTGTTCGATCGCTTCACGCGCCTGGGTATCGGGCAGGGTGTGGGCGTGGCGGACATCGATGGTGGACATGCAGGCTCCTGGCGCAGGGCGGGGATGATCAAAGAGGGCAAGCATTGTGCGCATCGATGGCGCCCGCGCCAAGCGCTCATCGCAGGTTCTTCTTCGTTGGCGGCCAACCTGCTAGTCTGCGCCGCGTGCAGAACCTGCTTGTTCACTTCAGCCAACAACAACAGCCCGACCAGCCGCTGCGGCCCGGGGTGCAGCGCATCGTGCGCCAGGCCAACGGCAGCGTGCGGCTGGGAGATGCCGGCAACGGCGCACTGCTGCTGGCGCAGTTCTGCGTGGACGATCGCGGTCTGTGGCTGCAGGTCGGCAACGGCATCCGCGGCATCCACGTAAACGGTCGCCCGGTTCGCCGCATGGCCCTGCTGCGGGCGGGGGACGCGGTCTATGTGGATGGCGTGGAAATGGTCCTGCGCGGCGAGGTCGAGACCCTGCTGCAGGCGCCCGCACCGGCATCCAGTACAGAAAACCACGGCGAGGAACAGCGGCTGCTGCGCGGTGTTGGCGGCCTCCACCATGGCCGCAGTTTCACCCTGGCGCAGGCGCGCGTGATCGGCCGTGGCAGCGATGCCGATATCGAGATCGATGAGCCCGACTTCGCAGAACAGCACGCCCGGGTGGAAGTGCAGGGCGAACGGGTATTGCTGCGCGACCTGGGCAGTGCCGATGGCACCCGGGTGAACGGTGTAGCCGTGCGCCACTGCTGGCTGCAGGCCGGCGACCAGCTGGTGTTCGATGGCCAGCACCGGTTCGTGCTGGAAGTGCCCCACGATCCGCGCCGGCGCCCGCCGCAGGCCGACGATGAGGGGGCCGACGAAGCCGAGCAGGCACCGATGCTGCCGGCTGCCCCGCGCCGGGTGCGGCGCTGGCCGTGGCTGCTGGGCAGCGCACTGCTGCTGGCCGCCGTGCTCAGCCTGCTGCTCTGGTTCGGCGCCCGCTGATCCTGCATTCGCCGGGCACGGCCCGGCGCCACTGGGCCCGCTCCGGTGGATGCCAACCTTGGTTGGCAGGCTCCTTCCTCCTTCCGCGCGCACGACGCCTTCCGGCGTACGCCAACCAAGGTTGGCGACTACCAAGGCCCCAGCGGTCCTCGGCGCGGCAAATGGATTCCGATGCAACCAAATTTCCCTTGCCGCATAAGGCCGCAAGGCTGGTGCACTGCGGCATACTAGGGGTCTTGCCTCACAGGTGTGACATGACGCGCGCGTTCAACTTCAGTGCCGGCCCTGCAACCTTGCCGGAATCGGTCCTGCGCCAGGCGCAGGCGGAAATGCTGGACTGGCACGGTAGCGGTGCCTCCATCGTGGAAATGAGCCATCGCGGGCCGGAATTCATGTCCGTGGCCGCCGAAGCCGAGGCCGATCTGCGCCGCCTGCTCGACATTCCCGACGACTATGCAGTGCTGTTCCTGCCCGGTGGCGCCACCACCCAGCAGGCACTGATCCCGCTCAACTTCGCCACTCCCGGCCAGCGTGCCGATTACGTGGTCAGCGGTCACTGGGGCAAAACCGCGGTCAAGCAGGCCGCGCCCTATGTGGATGTCAACATCGCCGCCAGCAGCGAGGCCAACGGCTATCGCGAGCTGCCCGAGCGAAGTGGCTGGAATCTGTCGGCCGATGCCGCCTACGTGCACATCACCGCCAACGAGACCATCCATGGCGTCGAGTTCCGTGATGTGCCCGATACCGGCGGTGTGCCGCTGGTTGCCGACTTCAGTTCGTCCATCGCCAGCGAACCGCTGGATGTGCGCCGCTACGGCATCATCTACGCCGGCGCGCAGAAGAACCTCGGTCCGGTCGGCATCGCGGTGATGATCATCCGCCGTGACCTGCTGGAGCGCAGCGGCCAGCCGCGCGCGGATATCTTCGATTACCGATCGCACGTCGCCCGCGATTCCATGCTCAACACCCCGCCCACCTGGAACTGGTATCTGGCGGGCCTGGTGTTCAAGTGGATGCTCGCCGAAGGTGGCGTGGTCGAGTTCGCCAAGCGCAACGCCGCCAAGGCCGCGCTGGTGTATGGCGCGATCGATGCATCGGGTGGTTTCTACCGCAATGAGGTGGCGCATTCGGCACGGTCGCGGATGAACATTCCGTTCTTCCTGCCCAGCGCCGATCTGGACGCCCGTTTTGTCGCCGACGCCAAGGCCGCTGGCCTGCTGGCGCTGAAGGGCCACAAGGTGGTGGGTGGCATCCGTGCCTCGCTGTACAACGCCATGCCGCTGGCCGGGGCCGAGGCGCTGGTCGCCTTCATGGCCGATTTCCAGCAGCGTCACGGCTGAGCAATGAACGGCGCGCACCGTCGGGTGCGTGCCCCGCAACAAGGAATTCCGATGGCAAGCAAACCCAGCAAGAAGGCGTCGAAGAAGGCCGAACCGGCCAAGGACAGCGCCAAGCCCCGGTCCAAGGGCAAGTCGAAGGCCACCCCGGCACCCACCCTGGCGCCGCTGGCGCTGGCGGACGTGCGCTCGAAGATCGACCAGATCGACCGCGACATCCAGAGCCTGATCGCCGAGCGTGCGCAGTTCGCCCACCAGGTCGGCAAGGCCAAGGGCAAGCTCGCCGCTGCCGTCGATTACTACCGCCCCGAACGCGAAGCACAGGTGCTGCGCATGGTGGTGGACCGCAATGAAGGTCCGCTCAGCGATGAGCTGCTGGTGCACGTCTATCGCGAAATCATGTCGGCCTGCCTGGCCCAGCAGGAGCCGTTGAAGATCGGTTACCTCGGCCCGGAAGGCACCTTCAGCCAGCAGGCTGTGCTCAAGCACTTCGGCCGCTCGGCGCTGGGCCTGCCGATGGCCAGCATCGAAGAAGTGTTCCAGGAAGTGGAAGCAGGCAACGCCGATTTCGGCGTGGTGCCGGTGGAGAACTCCGGGCAGGGCACCATCCAGATCACCCTGGACATGTTCCTCACGTCCAACCTGAAGATCTGCGGCGAAGTGGAACTGCGCGTGCAGCAGTACCTGATGTCGCGCAGTGGCCGCATCGAAGATATCGAACGCGTCTACGGCCACCCGCAGTCGTTCATGCAGACCTCGGCATGGATGCGTGCCAACCTGCCCAAGGCCGAACGCATCCCTGTGGCCAGCAACGCCGAGGGTGCGCGCCGTGCGCGCAATGCCGACGATGCAGCGGCCATCGGTGGCGAGAGCGCCGGCCATGTGTACGGCCTGAAGAAGGTGGTCACCAAGCCGATCCAGAACGATGCCGACAACACCACCCGCTTCCTGGTGGTGGGCCGCAACATCTTCCCGACCTCCGGCCACGACCGCACCTCGGTGCTGGTGTTCATCCATGACAAGCCCGGCGCGCTGTTCGATGTCCTCAGCCCGTTCGCCCGCCATGGCATCAGCATGAACCGCATCGAGTCGCGCCCGTCGCACCACGGCAAGTGGGAATACGGCTTCTTCATCGACCTGGCCGGCCACATCGACGATGCGCCGATGCAGGCGGCCCTGGCCGAGCTGGAAGCCCACTCGGCACAGATCAAGGTGCTCGGCTCCTATCCGGTGGCCGTGCCCTGATTCCTGTTGTGGTGGCTGCGGCCACCGCCCCTGATGCATCGCCGGCAACCGGCGTTTACGGAACGATCGAACGATGAGCAACGCGCAGCACTGGATTGCCCGCAAGGGCCAGCCCCTGCAGGGCAGCCTGACCATTCCCGGCGACAAGTCGGTCTCGCACCGCTCGGTGATGTTTGCCGCGCTGGCCGATGGCACCTCGCATATCGAAGGGTTCCTGGAAGGCGAAGACACCCGCGCCACCGCGCGCATCTTCAGCCAGTTGGGCGTGCGCATCGAAACACCCAGCGCTTCGCAGCGCATCGTGCACGGCGTCGGTATCGACGGCCTGCAGGCGCCCAGCGCGCCGTTGGACTGCGGCAATGCCGGCACCGGCATGCGCCTGCTGGCCGGCCTGTTGGCAGGCCAGGCCTTCGACTGCACGCTGATCGGCGATGAATCGCTGTCCGGCCGTCCGATGCGCCGCGTCACCGGCCCGCTGTCGCAGATGGGCGCGAAGATCGACACCGAAGAAGACGGCACGCCGCCGCTGCACGTGCATGGCGGGCAGACGCTGCACGGCATCGACTTCGCCTCGCCGGTGGCCAGTGCACAGATCAAGTCCGCTGTGCTGCTGGCGGGCCTGTACGCACACGGCGAAACCAGCGTGACCGAACCGCACCCCACCCGCGACTACACCGAGCGCATGCTGTCCGCGTTCGGCGTGGACATCGATTTTTCGCCCGGCAAGGCCCGCCTGCGCGGCGGCCAGCGCCTGCGTGCGACCGACATCGTGGTACCGGCCGACTTCTCTTCGGCGGCGTTCTATCTGGTTGCCGCCAGCATCATTCCCGGTTCCGAACTGCGCTTGAAGCAGGTCGGCCTGAACCCGCGTCGCACCGGCCTGCTGCACGCACTGCGCCTGATGGGCGCGGACATCACCGAAGAAAACCCGGCAGAGCAGGGCGGAGAGCCGGTGGCCGACCTGGTGGTGCGCTACGCCCCGCTGAAGGGCGCGCGCATTCCCGAGGCGCTGGTGCCGGACATGATCGACGAGTTCCCGGCGCTGTTCGTTGCCGCTGCCGCTGCCGAAGGGCAGACCGTGGTGAGCGGCGCGGCCGAGCTGCGGGTGAAGGAATCGGACCGTCTGGCCGCGATGGCGACCGGCCTGCGCGCGCTGGGCATGCAGGTGGATGAAACCGAAGACGGCGCCACCCTGCATGGCGGTGCATCGCTGGGCAGCGGCACGATTGAAAGCCATGGCGACCACCGCATTGCGATGGCCTTCGCGATTGCAGGGCAGATCAGCCATGGCGAAGTACGCATCAACGATATCGCCAACGTCGCCACGTCCTTCCCCGATTTCGACGGGCTGGCGCGTGGCGTGGGGTTCAACCTGGCCTGAGCCGTACCGAAGCCGCCGGGCATGGCCCGGCGCTGCCGGGAACAACGCGTGGGTAGCGCCGGGTCATGCCCAGCGGCTTCGGGCAGGCGCAAAAAAAACGGAGGCCGAAGCCTCCGTCCTGTTCCCACACCCTACCTGCGATCAACGCTGCTCGGTGCGGAAATCCACCGGCACGCGCACCACGCTGGCCACGCTGCGGCCATCACGCACGGCAGGTTCGAACTTCCAGCCCTGCACGGTGTTCAACACCGCGCGGTCCAGGTCACGACTGCGCTCACCGCTGCGCGATACGATCGCCGCGTCGGTCACGTTGCCGCGGGTGTCCACGTTCAGGCTGGCAACCACGCTGCCCTGCACGCCGCTACGCAACGCAGCAGCGGGGTAGGCCGGCTTGCCGTTGCTGGCCAGCGGGCGTGCTTCGCGGTTGCGGGTTGCCGCCGGTGCCGCCTTGCGCTGGTTCTGGGCCGGCGCAGCCTGGCGCGCGGCAGGCGCCGGCGCGGTCGCTACGGGCGTCTCGGTGGCCGGCAGCATGCGCTCGCTCACCGGGGCCGGGGCAATCTCGTCCTGGCTGGAATACCGCAGCCAGACCAGCGCCGCTGCGAACATGGCCACAATCAGTGCCAGCCACAGCCAGGTGGATGTGCCGCGCGGCTCAACCGCGCCATCCTGCTGCAGCTGCGGCGAATGAAGGTTTTCGTGGGTGGTGGCAGTCATCGCAAACTCCTCGCGTCAGTAACGACGCCCAAAGTCTTGCCCGAGCCGGTGTAGCGGTGTGTCAGCGTTGCGTCAACGCGACCGGCAGGGTTCAGTTTGCCTGCCGGAAAGCGTTCAGTTACTGCGCCTTGAAGTCGAACGGCACTTCAATGCTGCCCGGTACCGCCTGGCCATTGCTGTGCGCCGGGGTAAAGCGCCAGCGGCGCACGGCGTCGGTGGCGGCACGGTCAAGATCGCGCGAACCACTGCGCTGGACCAGCGTGACATTGTTCGGGTAGCCGGTGGCATCCACTTCCACCCGCACCACCACGCTGCCGGTCTCGCCACGGCGCAGCGCAGCGGTCGGGTAATCCGGCGGCGGCGACTGGCCGCTGATCGGCATCGGCTGCGCATTGGCGGTGGCCGGCGCGGCAGTGCCCGGGGCCGGCGCCGCCGGCTCGATCGAAGCGGGCGGCGGGGGCGGGGCGGTTTCCACCAGTTTCGGTGCGTCCTCTTCCGGCACCGGCGCGGGCTTGGCCGCGGGCATGTCGCTGGAACCGGCTGCGGCGGCCAGCGGCTCGGGCAGCGGCTCCACCTGCGCGGTTTCCTGCGGGGTCTGCGCTGCCGGATCATCGGCGCGGAAGAATTCCTTGTCGCGGCCGGCCAACCAGACCACCACGAACAACAGAATGCCCACACCGAACGCGATGCCGGCAATCTTCAGGGCGTTGCGCGGGATATGCACGGTGAACGACTTGGCAGGCGACGAGCGGGGAGCAGACATGGACCAGACCAGTGCGGAATGTCCCGATTCTGCCATGCCCGGAATGAACCGGGCGGCAGAAATCCGTATAACAGGCGATAATCCCGTTCCTGATACCCACCACGACGCCTGCCATGCTTGATCCAGCCCTGCTCCGCCACCAGCCCGCCGACCTCGCCGAACGCCTGCGCACCAGCCGCGGCTTCGAGCTCGACGTGTCTGCCCTGGAGTCACTGGAGGCCGATCGCAAGCGCATCCAGGTGCGCACCCAGGAACTGCAGAGCCTGCGCAACAGCCGTTCCAAGGCCATCGGCCAGGCCAAGGCCAAGGGCGAGGACGTTTCGGCCATCATGGCCGAGGTCGCCGCGTTCGCCGATGAGCTGAAGGCCTCGGAAGTGGCCCTGGAGGTGCTGCGCGAGAAGATCGACACGATCGCGATGGGCATCCCCAACCTGCCGGCCGACGACGTGCCGGCCGGTGCCGATGAAAGCGGGAACGTCGAGCAGTCGCGCTGGGGCACCCCGCGCCAGTTCGACTTCAAGGTGCTGGACCACGTTGAGCTGGGCGCCCGCAACAAGTGGCTGGACGGCGAAACCGCGGCCAAGCTGTCCGGTTCGCGCTTCACCGTGCTGCGCGGCCCGATCGCGCGCCTGCACCGTGCCCTGGCCCAGTTCATGCTGGACCTGCACAGCGGCGAGCATGAGTACCAGGAAACCAACGTACCGGTGATCGTCAACGCCGACAGCCTGTACGGCACGGGCCAGCTGCCCAAGTTCGAAGAAGACATGTTCATCACCCAGCTGGGTGAGCAGAAGCGTTACCTGATCTCGACCTCGGAGATCTCGCTGACCAACATCGCCCGCGACGAAATCCTCGACGCCGAGCGCCTGCCGCTGCGCATGACCGCGCATTCGCTGTGCTTCCGTTCCGAAGCCGGCAGCGGTGGCCGTGACGTGCGCGGCATGATCCGCCAGCACCAGTTCGAGAAGGTCGAGCTGGTTTCGATCTGCCGCCCTGAAGAGAGCGATGCCGAGCACCAGCGCATGACCCGCTGCGCCGAAGTGGTGCTGGAGAAGCTCGGCCTGCCGTACCGCAAGGTGCTGCTCTGCACCGGCGACATGGGTTTCTCGGCCATCAAGACCTACGACCTGGAAGTCTGGTTGCCGTCGCAGGACACCTATCGCGAAATCTCCTCGTGCTCCAACACCGGCGATTTCCAGGCCCGCCGCATGCAGGCCCGCTGGCGCAACCCGGCCACCGGCAAGCCGGAACTGGCGCACACGCTGAATGGCTCTGGCGTGGCCGTCGGCCGCGCGATGATCGCAGTGATGGAGAACTACCAGAACGCCGACGGCAGCATCACCGTGCCGGACGTGCTGCGCCCGTACATGGGTGGCATCGAAACCATCGGCTGAAACCGGTAGCGCCGGGCCATGCCCGGCGGCTTTGGGAGCTCGGATCCACGCATGGCGTGGATCTACCGGACGTTGCCTCGGCGGAGGGCCTGCCTTCCCGGCACCGCGTCCGCATCCCTGCCTGCAGGCTCTGCAGTAGATCCACGCCATGCGTGGATAGCGCACCCCTCATCGAGGGTGTTCAGTAGATCCACGCCATGCGTGGATAGCGCATCCCTCATCGAGGGCGTTCGGTAGATCCACGCCATGCGTGGATAGCGCATTCCTCATCGAGGGTGTTCAGTAGATCCACGCCATGCGTGGATAGCGCATTCCGTCAGCCCACCACCCGCAGCTTCTCCAGCGGCACCCAACCGGCGTCGCCGCTCTCCGGCACGCACCATGCCCATCCATTGAGCGTGCGTTGCCCGTGCAGCACCTGCCCGGGATCCACATCCAGCTCCCGCGCACAGTAATCCTCAGTGGCAAACGCGCCACCCTGAGCATCGCGACCGATCACCGGCGCCGGCACGAATCCAGGTTGTTGCCCCTCGGCCTCGCACAGGAACCAGTCTTCCCAGCCCTCCGGCCCTTCATAGCGTTCGCCCACCACCAGCGCCTGGCCGCGGCGCAAGGTAAAGGGGGTCGGAAATTCGCTGCGATGTGCAGTGGTCACGATGTAGTTCATGACTCAGCCTAACGTTCTGATGAGTGTTATGCATGGCGCTGCATCCACGCCATGCGTGGATGGCGCACCGCTCAGGCCACACAAAAAAACGGTCCCGCAAAACGGGGCCGTCGGGGTGGGCCGGGATGGGGGAGGGAATCCCGGCCCGCGTTCAGTGCCCATACGAGGGAGAGAGGGGCACCGAACGCTGGAACACGTTACGCAGCAGCGACTTCTGCAGACGCGTGCGAGGGCAGCGCGGCCAGCGCACCGGCAATGGCGTCCTCACGGTGCTGCGGCGAGTAGGCAATGCCTTCGGCGCGCACGAACTCGATGTCATTGATGCCCCAGAAGGCGAACGTCTGGCGCAGGAAGGGCTCCTGGAAGTCCGCCGGCGAATCGGTATAGATACCGCCGCGGCTGCTGACCACGATCACGCGCTTGCCACCGGCCAGGCCCACCGGGCCATTCTCGGTGTACTTGAAGGTGCGGCCGGCCACCGCCACGCGGTCGATCCAGGCCTTCAGGGTGGAAGGAACGCTGAAGTTGTACATCGGCGCGCCGATCACCACGATGTCAGCGGCCAGGAACTGCTCGAGCACCTGTTCAGCATCGGCCGCTTCGGCCGCGTCGGTCTTTGCCAGAGAGCCGCTGCGCAGGTGCGGTACCGGATTGGCGTCAAGATCGCGATAATCAACCTGCAGGCCGTCGATCTGCTGCTTGAGCTGGGCCACCACGGCGGCGGTCAGGTGGCGGGAGACGGAGTTGTCGCCAAGCACGCTGGCGTCGATGTGCAGAAGCTTCATGGCAGTACCTATGTTCGGAAGAGGTGGCGGGCTTGCCGCCGACGGAGAGAACGATAGGTTGTTGCATCGGCGGGATAAAGGTGGTTGAATGCCACGTATTGTTCTAGATATGGAACTCGGGTATGCATGACCTGAATGACCTGTACTACTTCGCGATGGTGGTCGACCACGGCGGTTTCGCCGCAGCAGAGCGCGCACTGGGCATCCCCAAGTCGCGCCTGAGCCGCCGTATCAGCCAGTTGGAAACCGATCTGGGCGTGCGCCTGCTGCAGCGCTCCACGCGCCGCTTCGCCGTGACCGACGTCGGTACCAGCGTGCATCGCCACGCGCAGACCATGCTTGCCGAGGCCCAGGCCGCGCGTGAGGTGGTGGACCGCCTCAGCGCCGAGCCACGTGGCCTGGTGCGTGCCAGCGTGCCGGTATCGCTGGCGCAGATGCAGCTGCCCAAGCTGCTGCCCAAGTTCCTGGAGCAGTACCCCAAGGTGCGGCTGCAGCTGAACATCAGCAACCGTCGGGTGGACATCATCAATGAAGGCTACGACGTCGCCCTGCGCGTGCGTTCGCGGCTGGATGACGATGGCAGCCTGGTCATGCGCAGCTTCGGCCAGGTGCAGGAGCTGCTGGTGGCCAGCCCGAAGTACCTGGACCGCGCCGGTCGTCCGAAGGACCCGGAAGAGCTGGCCAACCATGTCACCCTGAGCATCAGTGAAGACGAAGCGCGCCAACGCTGGGAACTGCACGGACCGGAAGGCGCGGTGCGCCGGGTGGACCTGCAGCCGCGCGTGGCTGGCTTCGACTTCCCGCTGCTGCAGAGCATGGTGAAGGACGGTTTCGGCATCACCATGCTGCCGGAAACCGTCTGCGCCGATGCCGTGCGCAATGGCGAGCTGGAAGTGGTGCTGCCGGACTGGTCGCTGCCGCAGGGCGTGTGCCATGCCGTGTTCGCCTCGCGCCGCGGCCTGCTGCCGGCGGTGCGGGTGTTCATCGACTTCCTGGCCGAGCACCTGCCGCCGCAGCTGGAGGCCTCGCGCCTGGATTGCGGTGGTGCGTGCGAGAAGGCCAAGGAGCGGATCAAGGCCAGTGCGCTGGGTGCGTTGGCGGTGGACGCGGGCTGAGGCCGGCGTCTGACGCAACAACGGTCTTGGGCAAATCGCCCGGCCGTGCGAGAATGCGTGCCCGGCCAGCAGGCTGGGCCGATACGGAGAGATGGCCGAGCGGTTTAAGGCACCGGTCTTGAAAACCGGCGAAGGGTTAAACCTTCCGTGGGTTCGAATCCCACTCTCTCCGCCAAAATTTTGAAAGGCCCCTGTTTACGCAGGGGCCTTTTTTGATGGAGGAGAACCTGCGGGCAGGGCGCCTGCCTTGGCGCGATCTCGATGACACCCCCCGCAGCAGCTCACGTCATTCACGTACGGCAGAGTGGGAGTGTCCCTGAATGGACACCCCTTGGCCTGCGATACGCCTAGCCTTGCGGGCGCGGATCAGGCACTTGGTCGCCTGCAAATCCCTTGTAAAGCAGAGACGCCCTGCTATCGGCAGCCGCCAGCTCAGCCGAGCTGAGGCGCATCCTCACGATCTCGATCGCTGCCTTCTGATCGCCCATGATGTAGGCCAAACGGAGGTAGGCTGCTCCATCCACAGCGTTTGGCACTCTCGATTCACGATATGACTCCGAGATCGCATATAGCGCGTAGTAGTTGCCCGAGAGCACCTGATTTCGGAGCATGACCTGGCCGTCCATGAAGTTCTTCTCCAAGGCGATTCGCTTTCCCAATACGGTGGCGGCGGTGGTGTCACCTGCTGACGCCTTTTGTTGCAGTACGTCCAGTGACTCTGACTGCATGTATTCGAGTTCAGCTTCTGAAGGGTACTTGTGGCGGATCAGCCACTCAGCCTCTTCTCGAGATTTTGCTTGCAAGGGGGCAGCTTCATTGCAGTCTCCGATGCACATGCGCTCTGCAATTGCCGCCGCGTTGGAGCCCGATGGGCTACCAGTGATTGAGCGTTGCGGCGTGCTGGCCTGTGGGGGGAGAGCAGATTCGGCGGACGACGCGAGCTGTTCTGCCGCCAGTGATGCTGCGCCCTGGCTTGAGGTAGGTTGTTCCGAACAGGCAGTGGCGGTGACTGCCAGGATGGCTGTAAGCAAGATCGATCTCATGCGCATTACCTCACCCCGCGCATACTATTGTGGACCGGTGCAGCACCGAGATAGGCTTTTCCGATGCTGGACCCTGTGTGGCGCCACTGCATGTAGTGGTTCTCATCAAATGACGTGCCACCGCTCCGAGGTCCTTCCTGCCACGATCTGATCAGGCCAATCTTGTCGAACATCAGCCGCCATGCGATGTAGAGCGGGTAGAGGCTTTGCTTCCTGGATGACATCTTGATCAGCAGGGATCGCACCGCTCTGCCATTACCGTCATGCAGCGGATGGATCGACAAGAATTGGAATGCTGCAGCTTCGTCCACCTGCCCATTTGGGTTGTCGAGATGAGCTGCAAGGAACGACATCAGATCCTGCATCTGATGCGGCACTCTTGCTATGGAAGGACAGACCAGGCCTGCCTCCAATGGTGATGCGGAACCGACCCAGGAGCGATCCGATCGAAGTTGGAACGACGCGATCCCGGCGCAGTGGGTGATCTGTTCAAGGAAACGTCTCCAATCCTGGATATCGCTGTTTGCCAACGGGCGTAGACTGTGAATGATGCTGTCCCCGAAGCAGGGAGCAAGCGATTGGTTTTTTATTGAATGAAGCCCGTGAACACGATTTAGCCGTGCTGTGATGAGCAGGATTGGCCGTAACGCTGCCTCATCCATTCTCCAGTCAGTAAGTGGGGCTGAGGAGAATGTGTATCCAGACAGCGGTTGAGGGCTGGAGACGACGATTGCATGGTCTTCCCAGATCCGGGGATCGGCCGCTTCCTTGATCAGTGGTAGCGGTGTAAACAGGCAGCCTGGACGGAGCTGAGTTGTCGACAGCATATTTCATGCATCCCTGATGGTGGCCTCAGTAGCGGGGCGCACCGAACGCCATAGGCGGGCAGACCGTTTGTATCGTCGTGATACGCAAGTTTGCGGCCCCAATCCCGGCCAAAGCGGGTGCTTTGGCGCGGCCATCATTGGCGCAATACGCTGGCTCCAAAAAGTAGGGAAAACCCGCGTTGATCCGTGCTCGCGCCAGATGAGACAAGGGATGGCGAATTGCCCATCGAATGGCGAAATTCAGCGGTACAACATTTCCTGAATTTTACGTGTCCCCGGCCCCAGCGGCTGGCCAAACGCGATAAACCGCGTTGCCTCAGGAGGTATCGCCCCTCAGTCGCACAAGCAGCATCGGAACCGGCGCCACCACACTTGGCTGGTCTGTCACGTCTTCGAACGGTCGGGGCACTTGCTGGGGACTACAAGTGCTACGGCGCAGCGCAATGCAGCTCAGTCACGGACATCCAGAGTTCGCTGCGTGAAGTCACCCGGTTGGCCAAGGGTGGCGGTAGCAGTGAGGGCGTCTGAGCCGCGCATGAGCGCCTCGGCGAGTTGAATGAAGTCATCCACGCCGTTCCGGTGGCTGCCGCCTTCGGTGTACTCAGTAGCGACGACCACCCTTCGGCTTGTTATGGCACAAGGGATAACTGGAGCACGATCGGAAAGCCCCATGCGGCCCAGTCCTGTCCACGAACACGCCCACCTTGCAGACCGGGCAGCGTTCTTCAGTGATGGCCGCCCCTGAAATCGCGGTTACCTCCACAGCCCCCTCCTGCACCAGCTCATCCAGGAACGGCGAGTGTTTCCCCTGCAGGGTGAACATCGCCACGGACCGGCGCGCACGTGTCAGCGCCACATAGAACAGCCGCCGCTCTTCACTCAGCAGGAAGGTATCGCCATCCGGCATCGCCAGTGAAAGCACCGGGTCATCCGAGCGCAGGCTCGGGAAGCCGCGGTTCACCATTCCCGGCAGAATCACGTAGTCCGCTTCCCGGCCCTTGGATCGATGGACGGTCAGGAACTCAACGTCCATCGTGCTGCCGAAGGCCGTCTTCCAATCGGCAGGAACCGCAGTGCGGTCGGCCCGGTAGCGCCCCAGGATTAACACGCTCACGCGCCCGTTGCGCCCTTGCTGCAGTAGCCCGGACAACAATTGCAGATGCAGTCCGGCAAGGTACTGGCGGATGCCGTCCTGCACCTCGTCGCGCCGCGTCATCTGGAACGCCTGCAGCACCGGGCCGACCGCCGGCGTTGCGGAATGAACCGCCTTGGCCATCTGTGCCGGGTTTCTGCTGATGAACTGGCTGGAGATGTCGCAGAGTTGCTGCGGGCAGCGGAAGGTCTGCTGCAGTTTCAGCACCTGGCCATGCCCCATCCAGTCGCGGAATCCGGTCATCACCGAAACGTCGGCACCGGCAAATCGATTGATCGACTGCCAGTCGTCGCCGACCGCGAACAGGTATCGACCCGGGGCACTGACCAATGCGCGGCAGAGACGTGCGCGGGCGCGTGAGGCATCCTGGAATTCGTCCGCCATCACCAGTTCGTAGGGCGATTCGTAGTGCCCCTGTTCCAGGATGCCGGCGGCCATGTTGAGCATGTCTTCAAAGTCGATGCCGCGTTCGTCGGCCAGCGCGTTGTCCCAGGCCTGGAAGACAGGGACGGCGATCTCAAGGAAGCGCCGGTAGCGTTCCTTGAACTGGTCCTCTGGCATCTGCCGCAGGCGTGCGGCCATATCCTCCAGCGTCAGGCAGTTGCTCTTGGCGTGGGCAATGAAGGTGCGCATCAACCCGATCAGATCCGCATCCGGCATCGGCTTTGCGCCCTCGTTGGGCAGCTCGCGGTCCGGATTCGGGTCAAGCTCGACATCGGATTGGCCAAGCTTCTCAGCCAGATCGTGCAGGGCATGCCCGCTGCGCAGGCCGAACGAGGTCGTCTCGACAAGGGCGGTACCGCGTGCCACATGCTGCTCGCGCTTCCAGCGCATGCCGTCCGCATAGCCGGCGAAATGCTCCGGCGGCTGGCCATCGGCATCCAGCGCAAAATGCTCGTGATACAGCGCGGCGTCGGGGTAGTAGAAGTCGGGTCGGTACTGGCGGTGGCTGTCGGTGGCCGTATCAAATTCATAGCGGCGCTCGTAGTCGTAGCTCACGCCGTTGTAGAACAGCCAGTCGGCGATCACGCACTCCTCCAGACTCTTCACCCGCTCCCCCTGCAGGGTGCGGATGTAGGGCGTGCCGTCGCGGTCGTAGCCATCGGCCAGCATCTCCGCACCGAACGGCGGCAGGTCCCGGCCGAACACCAGGCGGAACATGTCCCATTGGGTGCGGAAGTGGGTCGAGCGATCCTTCAGGTCGTCCACCAGTTCGGCCAGCTTGTTGAAGCCCCGCGTGGAATCAATGGCCCATTCGGGAATGTAGGGCTTGCGCCCGGTCGCCTTGCCGATGATGGCCAGGCCCAATGCATGGAAGGTGCGGGTTTCAACAACGGTGTCGGTCATGCCGAGCCGTGCGAAGGAGCGCTGCGCGCGCTCTTCCAGCTCCTGGGCGGCCTCCTTGTTGAAGGCGAGCATGACGATCCGCTCAGGCGCCACGAAACCACGGTCAATGGCATAAGCCGCCTTGGCGACCAGCGTGGAGGTCTTGCCGGAGCCGGCCGAGGCGACCACCTGGACGCGGTTGTCGAAACAGATCACCGCCCGTGCCTGCTCTTCGGTCAGCGGCCTGCTTTCGACCCGGTCCAGAAAGTCCCTGGCCAAGGCGAGTTCCCGCGTGGCCATGGACGCGTTCGCTTCGGCCCAGACATCAGGCCAGCCCAGTTCCCAGTCGCGCAGCGCATCCAGGGCCGCAAGGTGACTGCCGGACTGCAGGTCTGCGTGGACCTCTTCATCGAGGAACAGGCGTTCCAGCTCAGGATGCTGGAGCGGCAGTACGGGGCGGTCGGCCAGCAGCGCCTGCTGCTGCTCGTGGGTGATCCAGCGGCGGCCGGCGTTGCCCCGGTCTGTGAGTGCGTCAGCCGCACCCAGCCACGACTGGATCTGTTGCAGGATCGTGTCAAACAGAGCCTTGCGCCCGCGTGTGGTGCGCGCAGAAAGCACGTCCTGCACGGCAGCCGCAAGCTGGGACGCCTGCCGCTTGGGAAGCCCATCCACGGACAGCCCCGCGCCGTCCCCGGTCTGCACTGTGACCCTGGACCAGAACAGCCCCGGAGTGACCCGTAGGCGGCGCTCTTCATCCACGCGCTGGCGATACTGCTTGCCCCCGAGATGGAGCTCGACGTGTTCGCCATCCAGCCGCAACCACCACTGTGGGGAGCGGGTCACTCGCCGGCCCCAGCCCGAGGGGCGCCATTCCATAGACATCCAGATACTGCCTTGCGTGCGTCAACCGGGCGTACAGAGCCCTTACAGCCCAATGATAAGGGGCCTTGACGCGGCGTGTGGCTTCTTCCAGTTTGAAGTGACCATGCAGGCGGTTGGTTATTCGCCGTCCGTCGTCGCTGTACGGTAGGCTTGCGGCAGGTCGTAGCCATTGCTGCGGCCCATGTTTCAACTCTTCAATGGATGACAGTCACGGAAGGATTTCAATGTCAGGAAGAACGCTCACCACCAAGATTGGGAACCCCCTGCTGGCTCTCGCTGTACTGGCGACTGCTTTTCCTGTCAGCGCGCAATCCATGGGCCCGACCCTGGGCTGCATCGTGGAGGAAAGCGATAAGGATGGTCGATGGATCGCGTCCCGGAACGTGATGGAGGCGACGGGTGACCCAGCCGCGATGCCCGAACGCTACTCGTGGACGCCAAAGGAAAAGATGCACGTTGGTCCTGGTATGACGTTCGATTGGTCGCTGGATTACGAGCATCGGCCCGAACGCGTGAAGGACCTCAGGGCGGTGCCGGAGAGTGAGATTGTCGTGATCCTGCACTTCTGGTTCGACGCACAGAAGGCCGGCGAGCCGTTGAAGATCCCACAACGCAGCGGAATGCATCTGTACCGGTCAGCTGATCCGCAGAAGGACTTTTCGTTTACTTCCACCAGCCTGACTACTGCAATGCTCTGGACCAAGCACAACAACGGCAACGCCAGCACGAGGGCGTTCATGCCGCTGGACAGCTTGTTGGCGTTCGGCGCGGGGATGGATACGCTGGTCTGGAATATCCGTACCGAGCCCAACGATTTCGGGGGGACCTTCGCCATCGCCAAGGGCATCCTGCCGATTGAGGAAATGCGCAACAAGGCGGCGATGATCGCTAAGCTGCATCGCTCGCTGGACCGGAAAGCGGCGAAGTTCCGAACCGAGTGCCACGCTCCGCTCATCATGGTTGGCGGCTAGCATCGGGCAGGGCGTCGTGCCGTCGGTCGCCGCCCCGGTTGAGTTCGCGACGCTCTAACGGGTCGAACGTGCCGACTCGTAGCCCTCTGCCTGGGTCAGCAAGGTACTTTTCCCCTCATCACTGCGGGGGCGCTGACGGCGGGGAGGGCTCTGGCCGTTCCGACCCAGCCGTGTCGACGGCCGCGTAGTCGCGCATCTTTACGCGAAAGGGCGCGATGCACCCGGTAAGGGAGACACAGAGGGAGAGGGAAAGTGCGATCAACGCCAGTGTTTTCATCGGGATGCCATGCAGTAGGGATGCTGCTTCTTTTCTGGGCGCCATGTTCACGTGCTCATGGTCGTAAGTCCATGGCCTTTACTGGCTCTTTCCCGCGCCTGCTCGATTGGCAGAGGCAACGTCGGCGCTGTACCGGGACTCCCCCGTTCAGGGGAGGCGATCACCACCGTGGGTTGCCAGAATTGCGCTTTCACACACCGGAGTGCCCCCATGACCAACGCAGTTCGCAAAACCGCCAGTTTCGGGGTGCCGTGGGAATCGGCATACGGGTATGTGCAGGCGTTGCGCGTCAATAACACGATTTTCGTGTCGGGCCAGCTTTCGCACACGTCGGATGGGCAGTTGGTAGCGCCGGCGGAGCTCGGTGCCGATGGCCG
Organism: Stenotrophomonas sp. STEN046; assembly: GCF_056759755.1. Lineage (NCBI taxonomy): Bacteria > Pseudomonadati > Pseudomonadota > Gammaproteobacteria > Lysobacterales > Lysobacteraceae > Stenotrophomonas > Stenotrophomonas sp. STEN046. Next base: position 62,560 of record NZ_JBRRDR010000002.1, on the reverse strand, counting down.
GCCTGCCAGTTTCGACACCATGGAGGCGCAGATGAAGCGCACCTATGAGAACGCGCAGATCCTGCTGGCCGAACTGGGCGGCTCCCTGGCCGATGTGGTTGAAGAGACGCTGTTCGTGATCGATGTACCGGCGGCGTTCGCGGCCAGCGGCAAGGTTCGTCCGGCCATGTACGGCCAGCCGGTTCCGCAGGTGGCCAGCAATCTTATCGGGGTTTCGGCGCTGGCCTTCCCGCAGCAGCTGATCGAGATTGCCTTCCGCGCTGAAGTGCAGGACTGAAGGCTGCGTTGGGTCATCTGGATAGATGGCCCAACGCCTCGCCAGCGGCGTTGGGCCTTCAGAAGGCCGGCTCGATCACCGGTGATGAATCAACCGTCGGATAGGACAGCCGATACTTCCGCGACGTACCCTCATCGACGAAAATCTCGATCGAGCGCCGCCGGGCAATCGCGGCCTTGGTAACGCCCAGCGCGCACAGACCGGATGCTTCAAGCACGGTGGCAGTCATCAGATGCCGCCCCGGTTTCAGCGCGAAGGTGACCGTTTCGGCAGTGTTGAGATGGGCAGCCATCTGTTCGTCAACCATGACCCCTACCGCGCACTTGCCGTTGATCGCGCCTATGTCGCGCGTGATCACCACATTTCCCGTCGTTGCGCCCTGATCGGCGAGCGCGAACAGCCGTTCGGCGGGAACAGGTTTGACGTCCGCGGCATCGGGTTGCCGAGTGGGCAGCGCGCAGCCCGCAATCAGCACTGTGGTGGCAACCATTGCCAGCTGCAGTGCGGCCATGGCACTCCTGGAATGCATCTGTCTGCTCCCTGTTGAGACGGCCTGCCCGACGTCGGGACCGTGGCCTGTTCGCGCGACTTTACATGAACACATGACGCCCATGCTTTCGGGATGAACTGTCGGGTTCAACCTGCCTGTGCCCCCCGGCGGGGCAGAATTCGGGCTGACCCGTCGATGGCGTGCTCGGCGAAGCCTGTTGCAGAGCACATGCCCGCAGTGCAACCGATCACGGATTGGCATTCCGCGATGCCTGACGGTGTGCTTCGGTGGTTGAGCGACGCATTTGCCTCTCTCTTTAGTGGCGCTTCTCATCAACGCTGCCTGCGCCAAGGCACTCGCCCTGGCCGGGATTGGCGTCCCGAACTTACGTACCGCTACCGGTCGCGCTTGCAGCCACCACTGCAATCACGACAATGCACCGTCTGCCAGTCCATGGCGGACGGTGCGTGGGGATCATCTGATCCGCCGGCTTTAGCGGTACGTATCCGGCACGCCAACCCGCACCGTCCGCCACCTTGCATCTGCAGGTGGCCATACCGTGAGGTTGCCGCCATGTCTGATCTGCTTCCCGACTACCCCCGCCTGCACGCGCTGCTCGGCGATGCCGTGCGCGATATTCCCAATGCGCTTGCTGAAAAGATGGAAGACGCGCTCTGTGATGCCGCCGAGTCCGCGCCGTTGTCCGCGTTCTTTGCCTTCCTGCGCGGCCACGGCGAGGGGCGCTGTGCAGACGGCAGTCCCTGGGTGGAAACCCGGCTCACACCGGGGCGCGTCCTCGATCTGGCCCTGGCGACCCGCAGTGCGTCGGGTATCACCGCGCTTACGGCGGTGTTGCACGCGGCGCACGTAGCGCGGGAGAGCGATCAAGCAGGCTTCTATCCGTCGGCGGCGCTGGTCGACGGTCTGTTCGACGCCTGCGAGGCGCTGTCGCTGCAGGTCGAACGCTGTCTTGTCCCTTGAGTGCCAAGATCCACCAATCCGGTTTTCATCTTCCGCAAACCAGATTGAAGCACTGTTTGATGCCCGCGGGGCGCTGTCGTTGCTGGAGCGCTGTCCTGTTTCGCGAAAGCTCAAAGTGGCGATGCTCCTTATGCAAGGGGCATCGCCGGGCACTATGGTGTGCTGGACGCCTGGCGCGGGTCGGCGATGATCCGGGATGGTGAGCCGTACAGCACCAGCACCTTGCTGCCGTTGCCGAAGATCGGTTCTGGCCCCTGCACGACCGTCATCAGGTTGCCATTCTCGGTCTGCACCACGTACTCCAGGCCCTTCGCCTGAGACATCGAGCGTTCCGTCGCAGCACCGGCAATGGCACCCACCACAATGCCACCAATGGCGCCAATGGCGGCCGCCGAATCACTGCCGCCCAGGGTGGAGCCCGCAACGCCGCCAGCGGCTGCACCTGCTGCCGCGCCACCGCCACGGGTGCCGTCAATGCTGATCGGGCGAACACTGATGACCGTACCGCCGACGGTACGGTTGACCTGGCCCACCGAACCGACCGAGTAGCTGTCGGTCCGAACGTTGGGTGTGCAGCCCGCCAGGGCCACGGCAACCAGCGCCACGACGATCAACGGCTTCACGGTGCATCCTGCTTGCTCGGGAACATCGGCTTGGATACATCCACCGTTTCCAAGGCTTGCAGGAACTGGGCGATGTTGTTCTGCGCCGAGCGACTGACCGACTCACGGGCGCGAACCATGCCCACGAAGGCGTAATCGAAAGGTACCTCGCCTGATGCACTCACATCCTGGGTGTAGACGATGCTGCCAGTGGCACGGTCAATGAGTTCGTAGCGGGCGATGGTCTTGGTCGTCATCGTTGCTCCGAAATTCGGGACGTCCAATGCCAGGATCTTCACTGCAAGGTTCAGCTTCACCGGCGCGTCATCGCGGAAGATGGCCATCTTGTTGAGAGCCTCGGTCAAGGCGGTCTGCCACATCTGGGGTACTTCATGCTGGGCCGCCGCCGGCATCTTGCCCTTGGCTTCGTCGGGGCGGGCCAAGGTAACCGTCAGTGACTTCAGCTCACCGTCGATCTTCTTGCTGCTGACGCCCACATTGGGCACCGAGAAATTGAGCGGCGGATTCGATGCACATCCTGCGAGCGATGCAGCGAGAATCGCTGCGGCCAGAAACTTCTTCATCCATTCTTCCCCTGTGGTAACTGGTCAAATTTTCCTTTTGATCGGCCGGAACGGCAGGCGGGTCCCACGCGCCGATGGCACGCGTGCCTGCCGCCCTTGGACCGGCCGATCGCTAGGATACTTGAAGCCCTCAGGGACGGGGCGACGGGCAGGGTGGCCAGCCCCGGCAGGCCGTAGGGGCGTCAAGCCGCCAACGCTATGAAGCCGCCGCCTTCAGTTGCAGGGCAGGGCAATGCGCAGCGAGGACATCGCATCCCATTGCCCCCTCAGCAGTCACTTCCCCGGCGCATCCGCAGTCTGCGCCGCCACCATCGCCTGCTGCATCTCCTTCAGCGACAGGAAGCCATCACCATCGGTGTCCAGCCCCGTGAAGTACTTCGCGATCTCCGGCACCACGGTGGCTTCTTCCTTGCTGATCTTTCCGTCTTTGTTCTTGTCCATCGCAGTGAACGCTGCGTCGATCGAGTCGGCCTGCTTGCTGAAGCGGCCCTGCTGGAATTTCGTGTACTCGGCCTTGTCGATACGCCCGTCCTTGTTGCTGTCCATGGCAGTGAACGTGGAATCGATGTAGGCCTGTTTCGGATCGGCCGGTGCGGCCTGGGCCAGCAACGGGGCGGTGCACAGGGCGATCAACAGAGCAGTCTTGGTCATGGGTCGTTGGTCCTTGAAGTGGGCAGGTCAGCGGCAGGGGTAGGTGTAGCCATCGGAGCCGCGGTAGGTGTCGTTGCGGCGGTCGTAGTTGCCGTAGCGGTTCATGCAGTAATCGGCACGTTCGCGGGTTTCACGTTCGCGCTTGGCCGCAGCGGCAATCACGCCGGCCACCACCGCAGCACCCACCACGCCGACCACCACGCCGGTGGTCTTTGCGTCGTGCCGTCGTTCGCGCTCCCGGTCGCGCTCGCGCTCGCGTTCACGGCGTTCCCATGCATCGCGGTCCCGGTCGCGGTAGTCCTGGTTCCACTGCGGGTTGTAGCGGTCGCCACGCTGCGCATGGGCGTCGCCGGAGTACGGCATCAGCACCAGCAGTTGTGCGGCTGCTGCCAGAAGCAGCGCGGTTCTTCCTGTTCTCGCAAACATCGTCCAGCTCCTGTGCGGACATCGTTGGTAGCAGCAGTACACAGGGTGGACATTGCGCGAACCTGCCGTGGCTGCGGGAAAGTGCTGCATCTAGCGAACCAGCGCCTCCACCGGGTCCAGTTGCGCAGCGCGACGTGCCGGCAGGAAGCCGAATCCGATGCCGATCAGGCTGGAACACGCGAACGCCGCGATGATGGAGCTCGCCGAGAACACCAGGCTGAAGCCCACATCGGCCAGTGCCAGCACTGTGCCCAGCAGCAGCGCCACGCCAATGCCCAGCACGCCGCCGAGCAGGCACACCAGCACCGACTCGATCAGGAACTGCTGCAGGATGTCACTGCGGCGCGCACCTACGGCCATGCGCACGCCGATCTCGCGGGTGCGCTCGGTTACCGATACCAGCATGATGTTCATCACCCCGATGCCACCCACCACCAGCGCGATGGCGGCGATGGAGCTGATCATCATGGTCAGGATGCCGGTGGTCTGTTCGATGGATTGCCGGATCTGCGCGTTGTTGCTCATGAAGAAGTCGGTGCTGCCATGGCGGCGCGCCAGCAGGCGCGCGATGGCCTGCTCGGCCGCTTCCATGGTGATGTCATCGGACACACGTACGGTGATGCTGGAGACGTGGCTCTGCCCGAGCATGCGGGCCATGGCGGTGGTGTAGGGCAGCCACACCCGCAGCAGCGAGGCGTCGCCAGCCGCACCGGCATCCTTCTTGACGACGCCCACCACGCGCGCCGGCACATTGCCCAGCAGCAGGGTCTGTCCGATCGGGTTGTCGGTCGCTGCAAAGAAGCGCGCGCGGGTATTGGCATCGATCACCACCACCTGCTGGTAACCGGCCACGCCGGGCGCGCCGAAGAAGGTGCCTTCGCCCAGCTTCAGACCGTGCACGCGGAAGTACTGTTCGCTCACACCCTGCACCTGCACATTGGCCGAGCGGTTGCCGCGCATGGCTGTGCCGGTGGTGGCAACGCCGGGTGTGGCGCTGTCCACGAAGGGCTGCCCGGCCAGGGCAGCGCTGTCGCCGGGGGTGAGTGTTTCCACCCGCGCCGAATGCGGGTCGCCAAATCCCGAGCCGGGATAGATCTCGATGGTGTTGGTCCCCAGCGAAGCAATATTGGAGAGGATGGCCTGTCGTGCGCCGGTACCCAGCGCCACGACCGATACCACCGAAGCGATACCGATGATGATGCCAAGCATGGTCAGGAAGGTGCGCATGCGATGGGCATTCATTGCGCGCAAGGCCATGCGGAAGGCTTCGGAGAAGCGATCACGCACCGCCTGCCAACCGCTGCCATCGCTGCGCCGGGGCAGGGCGGTGGCGGCCATCTCGCGTGCCGAGGTCGTTCCGGTTGCACGGTCATCCACGATCCGCCCATCGCGGATCTCGATGATGCGTTGGGCATGTTCGGCTACGGCCATGTCATGGGTTACCAGCACCACGGTGTGGCCCTCGGCATGCAGTTCGCCGAGGATCTTCATCACTTCCTTGCCCGAATGGGTGTCCAGTGCACCGGTGGGTTCATCGGCGAAGATCACCGCGCCGCCGTTCATCAGTGCACGCGCGATCGATACCCGCTGCTGTTGGCCACCAGACAGTTCACCGGGCAGATGCTGCATGCGCTCGCCCAGCCCCAGCCGTGCCAGCAGTTCGGCAGCGCGTGCATGGCGCACTAGCGCGGGCATCCCGGCATAGATCGCGGGCACTTCCACATTACCCACCGCGGTCAGGTCGGTCAGCAGGTGGTAGCGCTGGAAGATGAAGCCGAAATGTTCGCGGCGCAGCTCGGCGAGCTCGTCGGGCGACATCTGTGCGGTTTCCCGTCCGGCAATCTGGTAGGCGCCGGCGGAGGGACGGTCCAGGCAGCCGAGGATGTTCATCAGCGTGGATTTTCCCGAGCCGGATTGACCGACGATCGCCACCAGCTCGCCGGCGTGGATGTCCAGGTCGACGCCATCCAGCACCACCAGCGTCTGTTCGCCGGCGGCAAATTCGCGGCGTACCCCGCGAACGCGAAGCAGTGGTTCGGTCGTGGCGGTACTCATTGCGGCTGCGCCGCCGCGCTGGCGGTGTCATCGCTGGCCTGGGCCAGTACCACCTGCTCGCCCTGTTTCAGCCCGCTGCGGACTTCAGCCCGGATCTGGTCGTCCAGCCCGATGGTGATACGGCGCGCGGCAGCGTGGCCGTCGGCGCCGCGCACCTGCACGGTATAGCTGCCGTCGCCGGCGCGCACACTCAGTGCCGCGGAGGGAATGGTCAGCACGTTGCTGGCGCGGCCCAGCACGATGCGGACCTGGGCGGTCATGTAGCTGCGCAGGCGGCCATCGGGGTTGTCCACGTCGAACTGGCCGTTGTAGTACATGGCCGAGCGGTTGCCGCCCGCCATGGCCGGCGAAGCAAGGCTGGAGGTGTCTTCGTTGGTGATCGATTCCGGTGCCGGCGCAATGTCGCGCAGCGTGCTGCTGTAGCGGCGCCCGGCATCGCCGAGGATGGTGAAGAACGCTTCCTGGCCCACGGCGGTGTGCACGACGTCGGCTTCTGAGATCTCGGCATACACCGTCATCACGTCCTGGTTGCCCAGCATCACGATGGTCGGCGCACTCTGTACTGCATTCACGGTCTGGCCCTGGCGCGCAACCACTGCCAGCACCGTGCCATCGGTGGGTGCGGTGATGCGGGTGTATTCCAGGTTGGTCTGCGCGATGTCCACATCGGTCTGCCGCTGCACCACCTCACCCTCCAGTGCGGCGATCTGTTCACGGGTGGCATCGACCTTGGCCTTGGCCGCATCGAAGTCGGCGCGCGCCACCAGCTGCGATCGCACCAGTTGCTGTTGCCGATGCAGGGTCAGCTCGAACTGGCGCAGGTCGGTGGCCAGGGCATCGCGATTGGCCCGTGCGGTGCGCTGCGCGGCCTGCGCACTCAACAGTGCATTGCGCTGGGTGCGCGAATCGATATCCGCGATGGGGTCGCCGGCCTTTACCTTGTCGCCCAGCTTCACATGCAATTTATCGATACGGCCGGATACCTGTGCACCGACGCTCACCAGCCGCGAAGGCTTCAGCGTGCCGCTGGCTTCCACCACCTGTTCGATATCGCCCCGCACCACCGGTGCGACCTGCAGTTGCGGTGGGGGTGCCGGCCGCAACCATGCGAACAGCGCCAGTGCGCTGCACAGCAGGGCGGCAACAATGATCAGGACGCGGCGGCGCGTGTGCGGTACGGCGCTCATCGGCGCAGCATCGAGGTGGGGACATTCATCGGAGATCCTCGCGACAGAAGGGATCCATGCCTGCAGTACAGGCATGGACGGCCGTCGAGTCTCGATGCGCAGGATTGCGTGAACCTTGCGCTGGCGCTGCGCGATCAGCCCCCGGCGCTGGCGCTGATCAGTGCGACGCCGATGAACTGGAAACCGCTGCCGAGAACCAGCAGTGCATGCCACAGGCGATGGTGGGCCACGCGCAGGCTGCAGAGCTGGCATAGCGCGCCCGCCAACACGGCGGCCAGCGCCACAACGGGCAGGTCGTGGGCATTCACGACCAGGGCGACCAGCAGCAATGTGCCGGCGAGCATCGTGCGGGTTGCATGCACATCCGCACGGCGCAGCAGAGCGGGAAGCGGGCGCGGCGTTGCTATCCGCCACGCGGCCAGCGCGTGCAGCGCGGCGTGCACGGCGGTGAATGCAAGTACTGCCAGAGTCATCACGGCGGATGCGCGGCGGTAGGTCGAGATCAGCAGTGCGGTGCCGGGCAGCAGCAGGAACAGCACGGCGAACAGGCGCATGAGTACGCTCGCCCGTTCGGTTTCGGCAATTGCCCGCAGCCAGTGCGGCCAGTGTGCCAGCCCGCGCGCACGCCATTCGGGCGAACGCCGGTTCCACGCAGCGGCGGTCAGGCCGGACCCATTGCGCGCGGCCGCAGCGCGTGCGGACGTGGGTGGCGGCGGAGTTCCCTGGGTCACATGCAGGCTTCCTGTCAGATCGGAACACGAGGGCACCAAAGGTGCCGTCGAGCCGATGCTGCGCAGCGAACATTGCCGCAACCTTGCCTGCTGGTGCCGTGCCCTGCACCTGGACAGCTGGCAGTCACTCCTGTCCAGATGATGTGGTCAGTGCTCCGCGTGCGGCACGCTGGTAACGCCCGGGTGCAGCGGGAACGCAACGCGGATCAAGGCGCCACCACCGGGGGCATCCAGAATCGTGACGTGGCCGCCATGACGATCGATCACCTGCCGCACCAGGTTCAGCCCAAGCCCGGCGCCGGTCTGGCGCGGACGCAGCCGCTGGAACGGCTCGAACACGCGTTCGCGCTGGTCGACCGGAATGCCGGGGCCGTCGTCCTCCACTTCCAGGCAGCTGCCCTGCACACGCACGATGATGTGGCGCCCGCCATGCTCGGCCGCATTGAGCACCAGGTTGGAGATCACCCGTTCGACCGCACCGGCTTCGCCCAGCACCGGGAAGTGCGGCTCCACCGCGACTGAAACGGTCTTCTCCGACTGGATCAGCAGCGGCGCCAGATCGGCAGCAACGCGCTTGGCCACGCGGGCCAGATTGAGGGTTTCCCTGGGGCCGTCTTCTTCCATGCGATGGAGGTCCAGCAACTGCTCGGCCAATGTCGCCAGCCGCGCGATCTCCACCGCCAGGCTGCGCGATGTGGAGTCATCGGCTGCATCGATCTTGACCCGCAGGATGGCGATGGGGGTACGCAGCTCATGGGCGGCAGCGGCAATGAAGCGGCGCTGCCGTTCGTGTCCCTCGTCCAGCCGGTCCAGCGCTTCGTTCACTGCCGTCACAAGCGGTGCGATCTCCACCGGGGCGGCAGTCTCGGTCAGGCGGATGCCGCGACGGCTGGCCGAGATGTTGCGTGCCTCCTGCGCGATGCGCTCTACACCCGCCAGGGCGCGGCGCACGATGATCGGGGTCAGGATGATGGTGGCCAGGCCCAGCAGCAGGAAGATCGGCAGGGTGATGATGTGCGCGGCCAGCGCCATCTGCCAGGTAAGCGAATCGGTTTCGCCATGGGCCATGATGGTCAGCTTGCCGGCCGGTCCGCTGTGCTGGCGGACCACCACGGCCAGGCCGTCGCTGCGATCGCGCCCGCGCAGGTCGCCATAGGGAATACCGTCCAGCGCGCCAACCAGCGAGGCATACGCCGGTGGTACATGGCCGAAGGTGACGTGGTGGCCGTGTTCGTCCTCGGCGATGAACCACGCGCCGGGAACGATCTTCAGCAGCTCGGCCAGCTCTGGCGTGTGCTCCACGTACAGTTCGCCATTGCCGTCGCGATGCACCGCTTCGGCGGCGATCGGGGCGAATGTCTGGATGGTGTAGTAGCCGCCGCTGTCGACGCGAACCAGCACCATCAGCAGGGCGAAAAATGCGATCAGCAACGCCAGCAGCTGGTAGATCAGGGTCTTGACGATCAGCGGGCGCTTCAGCGAGGGACGGCGCGCCATTACTTCGCTTCCCGCATCAGATAGCCGACGCCGCGGATGGCGTGGATCTCGACCCCGGCATCGGCATCGGCCAGCTTGCGGCGCAGGCGTGAGACATGCGAATCGAGCGTGTTGGAATGGATGCCGTCGTCGAAGCCGTACACCGCCATTTCGATCGACTCGCGCAGCACGGTGCGGCCCAGCCGTCGGGCCAGGGCGGCCAGTACCCGGATCTCGCGACGCGGCAGTTCCAGTCGCTGTCCACCCACGCTGGCCTCGCCAGAGGCTGGGTCGAACACCAGCCGGCCGATGCTGACCGGTTCCACCTGCATGCCGCTGGGGCGCCGCCCGGCCGCGCGGATCCGGGCAAACAGTTCCTCCAACGCGAAGGGCTTGGGCAGGTAGTCATCGGCGCCTTCATCCAGGCCGGCAATGCGGTCTGGCAGTTGCCCCAGCGCGCTGAGCACAATGATCGGCACTCCCGGGTTGCGCTCACGCAGCAACGAAATCAGCCCCAGTCCATCACCGTCGGGCAAGGTGCGGTCCAGCAGCACCAGATCGTGCGATCCAGAAAGAGCGGCTTCGCGGGCCAGCGACAGGGTGTTGGCCAGGTCCACCACGTAGCGCTCGCGCTGCAGGGCGGACTTCAGGGTGGCGGCCAGTTCGGCTTCGTCTTCGATCAGCAGGATGTGCATCGGCAGGGCTTGGGCGGGAAGGGGGCGCGGGAGGCGGCTCGGCACGCGCCGGCACCGTATTACAGGAACATTGCGTGAACATGGCGTGCCTTCACCGCGCGCCGGTGCGGCCATGGTGCCGCATCAGGGCGGGCAGCTGGCGCAAGGTTCGCGCAATCCGGGCACTCCAGCCTTGGCGCCCATTCGCTGATCCCCAACCCCTGGAGTACCCATGAAGTTGTTCGTCCCGCTGTTGTTCGTCGCCGCGCTGAGCGGTTGCACCACCGCCAAAATGACCGTTACCCCCGATGGTCGCCGCGGTGTTTCCATCGACTGCAGCGGCTCCAGCTCCTGGAGTGGCTGCTACGAGAAGGCCGGGCAGATGTGCCCGGGTGGCTATGTGGTCTTCAGCAAGGATGGCGACGACGGCAACGCCATCGCCGTGGGCAACAAGAACGGCTTCACCTCCACCCAGATGGCGACCCGCTCGATGCTGGTGTCCTGCTCGGGCTGACGATCGCAGCGCCGATCATCTGGCAGGGATTCATGGACATCCCGCACGCATCGGTGCACGTCGCGCCATTTTCCTGCAGATGCCCGCCACCAGCGGTTTTCAGCGGCGCGGCCATCCGCCGGCGGCGTCGCGCTTTGCCTTTGCTTCATGCCCCTGTAACACGACCATCGCTACCACGGTGGTCCCAGCGATTCCGCTGGGATCATCTGGAGACGCTGGAATGGAGTTCAGAACGTCTGTATTGCTCGTGGCCCTGATGGCCGCTCCCGCAGTTGCCCATGCTGAAGTCTGCTTTTCGCGGGACGGTTTCGTGATGACCTGTCCGAGCTTGTTGCCGCACCCGGTGAAGGCACGATTCGAAGTTGGAACGTTGCCACGCGTAGCCGGATCGCCGTCGGAAATCTACATCACCGGTGGCGGGAGGGTGGATGGCACCAGCAATTTCTACGTGTTCGCCAACGGCAAGATGCTGTGCGAGACCAGCGGCAATCTGGATGGTGGAAACACCACGCCCGTACGGCATTGCAATGGCACGATCACTGCACCCGGGACCTACGTGATCTCGGCATCACGCAGCAATAGTGGCAATTTCCTGGCCCCGGACGATGTGGTGATCAACGTCCAGTAAAACGTCTGCCATCACGGGCCCCGGGCGGTAGTTGCCGGGGCTTCGTCCAGCGTCCCGATCCGTAGGGCGCTGGGCAGGCGCTGCGCCGGGTCGGTATACGGTGTGCCGGCCAATGCCACCAGCGTTCCTGTCGCGCCGCGCACGATCAGCGGCACCATCGCCTGCCGCGGATCGCCGCTGCAGGACAGCTCGCGCAGCCCGTGTTCGTAGGCGGCCACCATCGACGCCATCAGCATCGACGCGGCCAGTCGCGCGTCGGCGTCCCCGATAGGTCGGCCCGCAGACTCAGCCATCAACTGCGCCAGGTCATCGGTCAGCAGCGCCTGTAGTTGCCGCGCATGGGCTATCAGTACCGTGCTCTGGGCCACGGTTTTCCAGAACGATGCTGCGCCGGCGTTGATCCGCAGCAATGGATGGCCGTTGTCCAGCAGTTCCCGCACCAGCGCCTGGAAGGCGGCCAGCGGCGTCATCGATGCGCGCGCGGCCATGCCTTCGCGCAGCAGCTGCCGCGCTTCCTCATCACGGTCGAACACCAGCTGTTCCTTGCTGGCGAAGTAGTTGAACACCGTCTTGCGCGACACCCCGGCGGCGTCGGCGATCTCGCTCATCGACACGGCCTCGAAGCCGCGCTCGATGATCAACCGGGTGGCGACGTCGGAAATCGCCTGGCGGGTCTCGGCTTTGCGCTGCTCGCGGCGGCCGGGCGGCGGGGTCATGGGCGGTTTACTTGTGGAAACGTACACCGAGTGTAACATTGTCGCCGCCAGAGCGCCGATCCGGTGCTCACGAGGATTTCCAATGCTGTACGACGTCGTTATCGCCGGCGCCGGCCCGGTCGGTCTGTTCCTGGCCTGCGAGCTGAGCCAGGCGGGATGTTCGGTGCTGGTGCTGGAGCAGGCCGCTTCGCCGGAGTCGCCCTTGAAGCGCCTGCCATTCGGGCTGCGCGGATTGAACGCGCCCACGCTGGAGGCGCTCGACCGGCGCGGCCTGCTGGACGCGGTGGCCGCCGGCCAGGTGCTGAAACCGGAGAAAGGCCCGCCGCCGCCGGGCACCGCGCATTGGTTGTCGCAGCCGCGCAGGCTGGGCGGGCACTTCGCGGGTATCCCGTTCGCGCTGGACAACGTCGACAGCGATCGCTGGCCCTGGCGGCTGCCCAGCCCGGTCGGCACGCAGATGGCGGTGAAATTGCAGGCGCTGGAGGCCGTGCTGGCTGAGCGCGCGCAGGCGCTGGGCGTGGTGATCCTGCGCGGCGCGGGCGTGCAGGAGGTGCAGACGAAGGTTGACGAGGTCCAGGTCGAGGCGGGCGGGCAGACCTTTCGCGGGCGCTGGCTGATCGGCTGCGATGGTGGCCGCAGCACCGTGCGCAAGCAGTGCGGTTTCAGCTTCGCCGGTACCGATCCGGAGTTCACCGGCCACTCGCTCAGCGTCGAGCTCGAGGATCCGGCGGTGCTCAGCCCGGGGCGTCACACCACCGCGCAGGGCATGTGCAACTTCAATCCGCCGGGCACGATCGCCCTGGCTGATTTCGACGGTGGCGCTGGCCATCGCCAGCCGCTCGACCGCGATACGGCACAGGCGCTGCTGCGGCGTATCTCCGGCCGTGAAGCAACGATCACCACACTACAGCTGGCCACCACCTGGACCGATGGCGCACGGCAGGCCACCGCCTATCGCCGTGGCCGCGTGCTGTTGGCAGGCGATGCCGCGCATGTGCATTCGCCGCTGGGCGGGCAGGGTCTGAACCTGGGCCTGGGGGATGCGATGAATCTGGGCTGGAAGCTCGCCGCCGTCGTGCGCGGCGCAGATGAAGCCCTGTTGGAAACCTATCAGGCCGAACGCCACCCCATCGGCGCGCGTGTGCTGGAGTGGTCGCGCGCGCAGGTTGCACTGATGCGCCCAGGCGCGGGCTCACGTGCGCTGGCCGCCATCGTGGGCGATCTGGCAGAAACGCGTGATGGCGCCACGTATCTCGCCGAGCGCGTATGGGGCGTGGGCCAACAACTGGATCTGGGCCAGGACCACCCGCTGCTCGGCCGAAGCGCGCCGGACTTCATGCTGGCCGATGGTCGCCGCACGGGCGAGCTGCTGCGGGCAGGGCTGGCCCTGCTGCTGGTGTTCGGTGCCGACGCGGGACTTTGTGCGCAGGCCGATCCGTGGCAGTCACGCATCCTCTGTGTTGCGCAGCCCGCCGCCGAGACGCTGGGCCTGGCGGCCGTGCTGATACGCCCGGATGGCATCGTGGCCTGGGCCAGTGGCAGTGACGATGGCGTGGGCCTGCAACACGCCCTGTTCCGCTGGTTGGGAGCCCCGGAACGGCAGCCGGTCAGCTGAGTGCTGGCGCAGCCGGAGCAGGCTGCGCCCGGGTTTTCAGCGGTCCTTCTTCTTGCCGCTCAGGTCCAATGGCTGGTCACTGCCTTTGCGTTCGCTCGACCAGACCTCCACGCTCCTGCCGCATCGGCTTTCGCGTGCGGCCACCTCGGGCGGCAGGTCCTTCACGTGTGGCGACTCCTGACAGGCGGCGTGCATGGCCGAGTCGTCATAGGTGGCACAGGCGCTGACCGAAGCAAGGGCGAGAGCGCCGATGGCGGCGCGGATCAGGGGCTGTAGAAGCATGCAAGGGTCTCGAGAGGGGGCCGGACTGGCCATCGAATTCAATCCGTGATCGAAGACACACGCAATTGGACTGGCAGCACTTGTTACGTTGTAACAAATGTGCCGATACCCCACGGCTGCTGCCGCCGGATCATGCGATACAGATCAGGAACACCGTCGACAGCGCCAGCATCAACACGAATACGCGTCGGCTCAGCGCAAGGCAGGTCAGGCAGGCCGCCAGCGCCCACGCTCCGAGCAGTGCGCAGCCAAGCAACCATAGGCCGGCGATCATCATCGAACCGCCGGCAGCCGTGGAAAACGCGAAGGCCTTGAACAGTGCCACGCCCAGCACGCTGCCCAGTACGCCGGCCCGCAGGGCGATGGCATCGTGGCAGGCAGGGGCGGGGTGGTGGTGCATGTGGGAAGGTCGGGCGCGGGGGGCTGGCGTGCGCAACTCTGACGCAAGCCACATCTACGTGGCGTGTTCGTCGCAGGCCTGGCCCGAATGCCGCACTGTCCCCGTCAGTGCCCGCGCTCAGTCGAACTCGCCATCCACCGCTTCCAGGCGACGCCGATATTCCGCACGGTGCTTGAACAACCGCTGGCATTCGTCCGATCTGTAGATGCGGCTGTGTGGCTCGCTGGCCACCGAATCACACATCTTGGCAATGTGGTTGCTCTCGGCCAGCTGCATCACGAAGAACACCGCGGTGATGCCAGTGCCGAGCAGCACCACGTACAGCAGGCGGCTGAGCCAGCGCGACAGCTTGCGCTCGAAGTACTGCTGCAGGGTCAGGTCGAAGCGGATGATGCTCAGCACGATCCAGATGACGCTGACCAGAAAGCAGAGCGTGGGCAGCAGGCCGCGCCAAAGGCCCGCTTCGTAAACTGTTTCGCTGTAGTGCACCGCGGCGCCGGCACCGGCGATGGCAATTGCCAAGGCCCAGTTGCGGCCCAGCGAGAGCAGGTCGTCGAGCAGCTTCTCGCGGTTCTTGGGCGGGGCAGGCACAGGGGCTGGCGCGGACGTCGGTGGCATGGCCTGCGATGGTGGCGCAGGGCCGCGGCAAAGGAAAGGGCGGGTGTTCTATAGTCCTTCGCCTGCAATCACGGGCAACAGTACATGGACATCATTCTCGATGGCGTCGAAATCGGCCACGAGCGGGACTTCCATCGGCAGCTGGCAGCCCTGCTGCGGGTTGAACAGTTCTACGGCAACAATCTCGATGCACTGTGGGATCTGCTCAGCGCCAGCGCCGAGCGCCCCCTGCACGTGATCTGGAACGATCACCAGGATTCCGCGCAGGCGATGGGCCCGCGCTTCATGCAGATCATCGACGTCTTCGAGCGCGTACGACGCCAGGACGAGGCGTCCGCACCGGGCGAACGTTTCAGCTACCAGTTGCGCTGAGGCGTGCACTGATCCAGCGTCGGTAGCGGCGCGCACGGCAGGCTGCTGCGGCCTGCGCCAGCAGCAGCGCCCATACCGGGGAGACTCTCGGCAGTGTCGGGCGGCGACGGCTCAGGCGGCCCAGCTGGTACTTCACCGCAGCCATGTGCGCGGTCGCCGCCAGCGGCTTGCTGCGCCAGTGGATCGGACGCAGCTGCGGTGCGCTTTCGCGGCCTGCTTGCCAGTGCTGCGGCAGGTCCGGCTGCAGCGCCAATGCCGTGGCAATACCGACCATCGCCACGCCGCTGTCCACTACCTGCTCGGCAACCGCACGACGACGGATGCCGCCGGTCACCATCAGTGGCATGGTCGCCACGCCCACGATGTCGCGGGCGAACTCCAGAAAGTACGCTTCCCGAGCCAGGCTGCGTCCATCGCGAACGCCGCCGGTCATTGCCGGGGATTCGTAGCTGCCACCGGAAAGCTCGACCAGGTCCACCCCCAGCGGTGCCAGCAGTTCGACCACTGCGCGCGCGTCCTCGGGCGAGAATCCGCCGCGCTGGAAATCGGCTGAATTGAGTTTCACCGCCACTGCAAATGTGGGCGACACGACTGCGCGTACGCCATGCACGATCTCCAGCAGCAGGCGCGCACGGTTGTGCAGGCTGCCGCCCCAACGATCTTCGCGCTGGTTGGACAGCGGCGACAGGAACTGGCTGAGCAGGTAACCGTGCGCGGCATGGATCTGCACACCGCTGAAGCCAGCGGCCTCGGCCAGTTCTGCGCTGCGGACGAAGCGCGCAATCACCTCTTCGATCTCGGCCCCGGTCATCGCCCGGGGCGGCGCGAACTGCCTGGAAAGTGCGCCCAGATCCAGCGCCACGGCCGAGGGTGCCAGTGTGGGCTGACCGAGCGCCGCCGGCATCTGCCGGCCAGGATGATTGATCTGCACCCACGCGTGCGCGCCAGAGGAACGGGCGCTGGCCGCCCACGCTGCGAAGCGGTCCAGATGATCGTCGTTTTCCAGGACCACGCCACCCGGGCCGGTCATCGCGCGGCCATCGACCATGACGTTGCCGGTGATGATGAGCCCTGCGCCGCCGTCGGCCCAGGCCCGGTAAAGCTGCTGCAGTGCCGTCGAAGGCGCGTGGTCGGCGTCGGCCATGTTTTCTTCCATCGCCGCCTTGGCGATGCGGTTTGGAATGACCGCGCCGGAAGGCAGGGCCAGGGGCGAGAACAGCGACATCGGACAACTCCACGTCATGGGAAAGGCGCTACGCTAACCTTCAAGTTGAATTGAAGGTCAAGCGGTGTCCCATATGAGCATTCAGACAGATGAAAATCGGTGAGCTGGCCCGGCGTACGGGCCTGACGGCGTCGCGCATCCGCTTCTATGAAAGCGCTGGGCTGCTGGTGGTGCCGCGCCAGGCCAATGGCTATCGCGACTATCCCGAGCAGGCGGTGCTGCTGCTGGAGCTGGTCACCGGTGCGCAACAGGCAGGTTTCAGCCTGGAGCAGATCCGCGCGCTGTTGCCGCCCGACACCGGCCAATGGCAGCACGATGCCCTGATCGGCATGCTGCAGCAGAAAGTGGACGAAATTGAAGCACTGCAGGCGCGCCTGGCGCAGAGCCGCGCGCATCTGCTGGCCCTGATCGAGGACATCCAGGCACGCCCGGAAGGCATCGACTGCGCGGCCAATTCGCGCCGGGTGCTGGCCAATGTGCAGCGCGGCGAAACGGGGAGTTCCGCCCTGCTGGCCAGCGATGTCGCCCTGCTGCGCCCGGCCCGTGGCCGTCGCCACGCGGGCAACGGCTGAGACATCGCGCAGCCCGTCAGTGGCTGCCGGCGGGGGCGGCCTTGCGCCGCTTGTCCAGCAGCATCGACACGCACCACAGCAGCAGGCCACCCACCGCGGTTGCAGCGCCAACGTAGCCGGTGGACGCCGGGCTGAAGCCGGCGCTGATCGCCATGCCGCCCAGCCAGGGGCCCAGTGCATTGGCGGTATTGAAGGCGGCATGGTTGGAGGCCGCAGCCAGGGTCTGCGCTTCGCCGGCCACGTCCATCAGGCGGGTCTGCAGCACCGCGGCCAGTGCGCCCATGGTGCCCACGGTGATGATCATCGGGCCGATGGTCCACACCGACTGCGCGGCCAGCGGGTACAGCAGCAGCATCACGATCGACCACACCAGCACCACGGCGGCGGCCTTGAAGTGGAACTTGTCCACCAGCCAGCCACCGGCAATGTTGCCGATGATCGCGCCGATACCAAACACACCCACCGCCAACGGCATCCACGACTCGGCCACGCCGGTCACCTGCACCAGTGTCGGTGCCAGGTAGGTGAACACGCAGAACATGCCGGCGAAGCCCACCGCGCCAATCGACAGCGCCAGCCACACCTGGGAGGTGTTGAACGCGCGCAGCTCACGCATCGGAGAGGTGCGCACCTCGTCCGGATCAGGCAGCAGGAAGCGCGCGATCATCATCACCGTTGCGATTGCCAGCAGGCTGACCAGCGCGAAGGCGGTCCGCCAGCTCAGCTGCTGGCCCAGCCAGGTGGTCAGCGGGTTGCCGACCAGGATCGCCACGGACAGGCCAAGCAGCACGCGCGACATCGCCTGCCCACGCTGGCCGGCCGGGCTGATGGCCGCTGCCACCAGCATGGCCACACCGAAGTAGGCGCCGTGCGGTAGGCCTGCAACGAAGCGCGCGATCAGCATCGTGCCGTAGTTGGGGGCCAGTGCGCTGGCCAGGTTGCCCACGGCATAGAAGCCCATCAGCGCCAGCAGCAGCCTGCGGCGCGGGAAGCTGGCGCCGACGAAGGCCAGGATCGGCGCACCGACAACCACGCCGATCGCGTAGGCACTGATCAGGTGGCCGACCTGGGTCTCGCTGATCGACAGGCCGCGGCTGATCTCCAGCATCAGGCCCATGCTGGCGAATTCGCTGGTGCCGATGGCGAAGCCGCCCAATGAAAGGGCAAGGATGATCAGGGTGCGCTGGCGTGGCGTCAGCCGCGCGGCCAGAGGGGAGTTGGGGCTCATGCGGGGACGCAAAGGGGCGGGGAAGCGCGACATTGTACTGCTGCGCTGCAGCAGGCATCACCCGGGCTGCGGTAAAACAGTGTTCGACAGGTGGTGCTGCCGGTCATGGGGCGCAACCGGTCGTCCGCATCACCTGCATGCCGTCACCACGCGCCTGCAGGCATCATCAGATGCTGCAGGAACGTGTCTGGCGTCCATCAAGGAGATGAAACATGCAGGAATACACGCATCAACTGGAACTGCGCGGTCGCTTCCGACTGGTAGCGGTGACCCACGAGCCGGTGTACGCTCCGGGCGATGTGGTTGGCCATGCGGTCATCGTTGACGATGGGGAACGCGTGACCGACCTGATGTCGCTGGCCGAAGCGCGTCGGTACCTGGAGGTACTGGAGCGCGAAGAGGGCGTCGAGCCTGGGCTGGAGAATGAAACCAACCTGCGGAAGAAGGTGTCGCAACGACGCCGCCGCTAAGCCGTCGCGCCCTCGGGCGCATCATGGAGGATTCGGGTGTCGCCCAGTAAGAAGTATCTGATCATCGCCATCATCACGTTGGCGACCCTGCTGCTCGGGTTCGTGTTTTCCGGTTACCTGACGCTGCTGCTGCTTGGCCTGGATACCAAGCTGTTCACCTGGAATACCTACTACCAGTATTTCAACGCCATCGGCCAGCCGCAGGTCGCCCCGTTCGTGGGCAAGATCAAGTGGGCCGGCTACCTTGGCTTCGGCCTGCCGCTGCTGGTGCTGGCCATCGTCGGTCTGGTGCTGCTGCTGAAGAAGGACAAGCGCTCGTTGCATGGCGATGCACGCTTTGCCACCAGTGCCGATCTGGCCAAGCACGGCATGTTCAAGAAGGGGAGCCAGAGCATCGTGGTCGGCAGCCACGGTGGCAAGCTGGTGCGCCTGGACGGCCAGCAGTTCGTCATCCTGGCCGCGCCGACCCGCTCCGGCAAGGGTGTCGGTGTGGTCATCCCGAACCTGCTGGAGTACGGCGAATCGCTGGTGGTGCTGGACATCAAGCAGGAAAATTTCGACCTGACCAGTGGTTGGCGCGCCAGCCAGGGGCAGGAGATCTACCTGTTCAATCCTTTCGCCGAAGACCGTCGCACCCATCGCTGGAACCCGCTCAGCTACGTCTCCGACGACCCCGCCTTCCGGG
Source organism: Stenotrophomonas sp. STEN046 (assembly GCF_056759755.1). Lineage (NCBI taxonomy): Bacteria > Pseudomonadati > Pseudomonadota > Gammaproteobacteria > Lysobacterales > Lysobacteraceae > Stenotrophomonas > Stenotrophomonas sp. STEN046. The sequence goes on along the minus strand of NZ_JBRRDR010000002.1, from coordinate 43,101 downwards.
TCTCGGACCTGATGAGCATCGGTGCGATGCTCTATCCCGATGGCTCCGAAGACCAGAAGTTCTGGATCAGCCAGGCGCGCAACGCCTTCATCGCCTTCACCCTGTACCTGTTCGAGAACTGGGATGACGAGCGCAGCAGCGGATTCCCGGGCGGGCAGGGCACGCCGACGCTGGGCGCGGTGTACCGCCTGTCTTCCGGCGACGGCACCGACCTGAAGAAGTTCCTCAAGAGCCTGTCCGAGCGGCCGTTCCTGAGCAGCAATGCGCGCTCGGCGTTTGCCAACATGCTGTCGCAGGCCGATGAAACCTTCGCTTCGATCCTGGGTACGTTCAAGGAACCGCTGAACCCCTGGATCAATCCGGTGCTGGACAAGGCCACCAGCACCAATGACTTCCTGCTCACCGACGTGCGCAAGAAGAAGATGACCATCTACATCGGCATCCAGCCCAACAAGCTGGCCGAGAGCCGGTTGATCATCAACCTGTTCTTCAGCCAGCTGATCAACCTCAATACCAAGGAACTGCCCAAGTCCAATCCGGACCTGAAGTACCAGTGCCTGCTGCTGATGGACGAATTCACCTCCATCGGCAAGGTCGAGATCATCGCCTCGGCGGTGTCCTACATGGCCGGTTACAACGTGCGCCTGCTGCCGATCATCCAGAGCATGTCGCAGCTTGACGCGACCTATGGCCGCGAAGTCTCGCGCACCATCATCACCAACCATGCGCTGCAGATCCTCTACGCCCCGCGCGAGCAGCAGGATGCCAACGACTATTCGGACATGCTGGGCTACACCACCATCCGCAAGAAGAACGTCACCCACGCGCGTGAAAAGACCCACAGCTTCACCGAAGAGCGCCGCGCGCTGATGCTGCCGCAGGAACTAAAGGCGATGGGGCCGGACAAGGAAGTTTTCCTCTACGAAGGCATACCGCACCCGGTGAAGTGCGACAAGATCCGCTATTACAAGGATCGCTATTTCACGTCACGTCTACTGCCAAAGGTTGACGTGCCGATGCTTGATGTCTAACTTGCAGACTTGAAAGTGTGACGGATGCACGCATTCATGGAAGTGAATTAGTGAAGTGCGTCAAAGAAGCGCCATACGTTGGTCGAAATTCAGACTTGTCTGACATCGAATTGACGCGCAGTTGTGCGACTCTATGCGTGGCTTGCGGATCTGTGTGATTCGTCATGCTTTCAAGAGTGGCCAGGAGTTTCAGCCATGGGAACAGGGATGGTTCCGACGTTGGTGAGGGTGTGTGAGAGGGGCCTCGGATGAGGTTGCTCCACGCGACTTGGTTGGCAGCTTTCGAGCTGCAGGGGAACCGTGCCCATGTGCTGTTAAGCAGTGCATTCGCTACGTTTCCGGCGTGCATCGCGCAGTGCCGGACGACCAAGGGACCAACATCGGGACTGCTTTTTCGTACGTCAAAGTGAAGCCCGTATGAATCAGGCGTTTATTGCAAAAATGTCCATCGCCGCAGTGGCGGCGCTGATGGTGGCAGGTTGTGCTACCAAGCCCGCACCCGACTTCGGGGGACGCTGGAAGCCGGTCAACCGTTTCGCGACGGCTCCGACCGAGATTCCGCTGTACTCCAGTTACGTCTATCAGGCATCGCCGATGGATCGCACGCTGAAGGCCATGCTCGAGCGTTGGGCCAAGGATTCCGGCCGCACGCTGGACTATCGCCTCAGTTCGGATTTTACCCTGTACGGCGCGGTGTCTGAAATCGACACCACCAACGCGCAGCAGGCCGTGATCGATCTCACGGCAGCGTATGCGGCACAGGGCGTTTCCGTCTCCATCGTCGGCAATCAGATCGTCGTGCAGAGCGCTGGATCGACGCCGACCGCGTCGGCCCAGGATCCCGAAGCCAGCAGCGGCAGCTGAGGCCGCACCGAAATCATCGAACGTGCTGCACCCCGCGCTTGGCGCAGGGGCGCCACGCCCATTGATGTTTCAGCAGTACGGAAGAACCCATGTTCCGCAAGAAGGATGCAGGCAACAGCCCCAAGGTCGAGCAGTCGGTCGCCAAGGCGGTCAGCTACGAGATCACCGTGGCCGACATGGCCCGGCGCAGCGAACGTCGCGCCTGGTGGGTCGCCACAGGCTCGTTGCTGATGTCGCTGGCGTTGGCCGGTGGCTACTACTACATGCTGCCGCTGAAGGAGAAGGTGCCGTTCCTGGTGATGGCCGATGCGTATACCGGCACGGCTACGGTTGCGCGTCTACGCGGCACGTTCCAGGGCGAGACCATCACCGCCAACGAAGCTATCAATCGCAGCAACGTCGCCCAATACGTGCTGGCACGGGAGTCCTACGACTCGGCGGTGATGGGTCTGCGTGACTGGGAGCTGGTGTTTGTCATGTCCAGCAGTCCGGTGGCACAGAGCATGCGTCAGCGCTATGCCGGCAACAATCCGCAGAATCCCTTCGTGATGTACGGGCGTGAAAAGGCCATCCGGGTCAAGATTCTCAGCATCACGCCCTTGGGCGCCGAAGCGAACGGCAGCTTCCGCGGGGCATCGGTGCGCATCCAGCGAAGCCTGTTGGACAAACGCTCCGGTGCAGCCAGTTACCTGGACAACCAGCTGGTAACGATGCGCTTCGAGTACAACCAGAACCTGGCGCTGTCCGAGCAGGATCGTGTGCTCAACCCGCTGGCGTTCCAGGTCACCGAGTACCGCGTCGACAACGATTACGCACGTGGCGTGCCGGTGCCGGACGATGGCGCGATGCAGGCGCAGGCGCAGCAGGCCGCGCAGCAGGCACAGGGCATCTACGATCCGAACAACCCCGCCGCGGCAACCATGATTGATCCTGCAACGGGCCAGCCTGTAGCAGTGCCAGTCAATGAGCAGGGGCAACCGATGCAGGGCCAGCCCATACAGGGACAACCGATGCAGGGGCAACCGATGCAGCAGGGGCAGACCATGCAGCCGGCGCCGAACAATTCCACCGGAAATGCTGATGGAGCAAGCAACCGATGAGTAGTCGAAAAGTAAGGGGGAGCGCATTGGCGCTGCTGTCGTTGCTGTCGCTGGTGTTTTCCGCTGCGGCGATGGCACAGGCGGTAGACCACTACGAGTATGAGAAGGACCGCATCTATCCGGTTCGCACCGGCCTGGGTCTGACCACCCAGATCGAGTTGAGCCCGAACGAAAAGATCCTCGACTACAGCACCGGCTTCAGCAGCGGCTGGGAGCTGACCCGCCGCGAGAACGTGTTCTACATCAAGCCGAAAAACGTCGATGTCGACACCAACATGATGGTGCGCACCGAGACCCATTCGTACATCTTCGAACTGAAGGTGGTGGCGACCGATTGGCGCCAGCTCGAGCAGGCCCGTCGTGCCGGCGTGCAGTACAAGATTGCTTTCAGCTACCCGAACGACACCGTGTTCGGTGTTGCCCAGGAGGCCGTGGAGGAAGAGGCACAGCCGCTGTTGAGCACGGAGTTGGCCAAGGATCGCCAGTACAACTTCAACTACTCCTATTCGACCAGCAAGGCGAAGAAAATGGGGTGGCTGATTCCGGTCAATGCGTACGACGATGGTCGTTTCACCTACCTGAAACTTCCGAACTCGCCGGAGTACAAGACCGGCATTTTCCCGGCCGTGTTCGGTCGTGAGAAAGAGTACGGCGAGGATTTCGTGGTCAACACCACCGTTGAAGGCAACACCTTGATCGTCCACGGGACCTACCCGTACCTGGTCATCCGCCACGGCGATTTCGTCGTTGGTCTGCGAAGGAACGTGAAGAAATGAGCCAGCAGAACACTCCCGGAAGCGATCCAAACAACGGGCGCGACGACAGCCAGAGCCCGTACGGCAGCGTTTCTGGCGCTGCGCCCGAGGCGTCTTCCAATCCCTATTTCGGCAACACCCAGGCCGGCCCTGCGCCGGATCTGGACGCTGGTGCACCGCAGCTGCGCTCGGCCGAGGAGCAACGCCTGAACCGCAAGGCGCTGCTGTTCCTGGGCGGCATCGTGGTGCTGCTGGTGGCCATGGGCTTCCTGCTGTTCCGCAAGGGGCAGGAAGACAAGGATTCCGGCTCCAAGGTTCCGGAAGTGGCACGTGCCACCACTCCGACCCTGCCCAACGTGGGGGCAGACAATCCGGCCACGGCACCGATTCCGGTGGCCCAGCCGCTGCCGTTGCTGCCAGAGGAGCCGGTGGGGCCGACACGCGCACCGTCACCGCTGAGCATGAGCGAGAGCGAAGGGCCGCGTGGCCCGACCCTGGCCGAGCGCCGCATGGGCGTGGGTAGCGGAGGCTTCGTTGGTAACGGCGATGCCGTGGAAGGCCAGGCTGCACAGGGCGATGAGCTGACCCGTACCCTGCAGATGCAGGCGGCGATGATGGGCGGGCAGGCGGGCGCGCCAGCCAAGGTACGTCGCGGGCCCGATGTGGAGGATGTGTCCAACGCCAGCTACATCCGCAGCCCGGATGCCTTGCTGGTACGCGGTACTTATCTGCGCTGCGTTCTGGAAACCCGCATCATCACCGATATCGCCGGCTATACCTCCTGCCTGGTGACCGAGCCGGTCTATTCGATCAACGGCCGTAACCTGCTGCTGCCGAAGGGTTCGAAGATCTACGGTGCGTACGGTGGCGGCCCGACTGGCAAGCGCGTTGAAGTCATCTGGGATCGCATCACCACCCCGAATGGTATCGACGTTGCCATGTCGAGCCCTGGCGTGGACCAGTTGGGTGGCGCCGGTCACCCGGGCCAGTACAGCGCTCACTGGGCAAGCCGCATCGGTTCGGCGCTGATGATCAGCCTGATTGCGGATGCGTTCAAGTACGCCGCCGCAGAGCATGGTCCGGAGTCGACCACCGTCGCCAGCAATGGCTTCGCCGTCCGTTCGCCCTATGAGAGCGCTACCGCACGCACCATGGAGCGTCTGGCCAATGAGGCCCTTAGCGAAGGTCGTCGTCCGCCGACTGTCACCATCAACCAAGGCACGATCGTGAATGTCTACGTCGCAAAGGACGTCGATTTCACCAGCGTGCTGAACCCGCGCCGGTAAACCAGAACGATCATGGACGCCGAAGTGTCACCTCTCGCCCTCGTCTCCAGCGATTTCCTGCGCTATCAGTACGAAGTGCTGGGCATCGCCGAGTACATGACTTCGCCTGACGTGACGGAAATCTGCATCAACCGTCCGGGCGAGCTGTACCTGGAGACGCGTGCAGGGTGGCAGCAGGTGGATGTGCCGGGCCTGACGTTCGAACGGGCCCGGCAGTTCTGCACCGCGGTGGTCAACGAGAGCAACACCGGCCAGCGCATCACCGATGCCGACCCGGTTGTGTCGCTGACCTTCCCGACCGGACAGCGTGCGCAGTTCGTGATCCCGCCGGCCTGCGATGCGGGCAAGGTGTCGATCACCATCCGTCTGCCGTCCAAGCACACCAAGTCGCTCACCCAGTATCACGAGGATGGCTTCTTCAACCAGATCCTCGAGCAGGATGGTGGGGTCAGCGAGCAGGATCGCGAACTGCTGGAGTTGCGCCATTCGCGCGAGTACGCCGAGTTCTTCCGGCGCGCGGTGATGTACCGCAAAAACATCGTGGTATCCGGTGCGACCGGCAGCGGCAAGACGACCTTCATGAAAGCGTTGGTCAATCATATCCCGGACAGCGAACGTCTGGTCACGATCGAAGATGCACGCGAACTGTTTCTGACCCAACCCAATGTCGTGCACCTGCTGTATTCCAAGGGCGGGCAGAGTGCCAGCAACGTGACGGCCAAGAGCTGCATGGAAGCGTGCCTGCGCATGAAGCCTGAGCGGATCATCCTGGCCGAGTTGCGCGGCGATGAAGCGTTCTACTTCATTCGAAACTGCGCTTCGGGTCACCCCGGCTCGATCACCAGCTGCCATGCGGGCAGCCCGGAACAGACGTGGGATCAGCTTGCTCTGATGGTAAAGGCCTCGACCGAAGGTTCGGGGCTCGAATTCAACGTCATCAAGCGACTGTTGATGATGACCATCGATATCGTGGTGCATATCAAGGCGCATGCAGGCTCGCGCTACATCACCGGTATCGATTTCAACCCTGGGCGTGCCCAGGGGCAGGAGGGCTGAGCGATGTTGCCAGGACTTGAAATGATGGCGTGCCCGGAGATGGCCGTATCGATGGACGTCATGCAGCACGTCATCAATGTGGAATCCTCGCGCAACCCCTACGCCATCGGTGTGGTCGGTGGTGCACTTGCGCGGCAGCCAAAGGCGCTGGATGAAGCGCTTGCCACCGTGCGCATGCTGGAGGAGAAGGGTTACAACTTCTCCATCGGCCTGGCCCAGGTCAATCGCTACAACCTGGCCAAATACGGTCTGGATTCGTACGAAAAGGCCTTCCAGCAGTGTCCGAACCTGCAGGCGGGCTCCCGCATCCTTGCCGAGTGCTACAAGCGCTCGGGCAAGGATTGGGGCAAGTCGTTCAGTTGCTACTACTCGGGCAACTTCGAAACCGGCTTCCGCCATGGTTATGTGCAGAAAGTGTATGACTCGATCCGTCGTGGACAGCAGGTTGCCTCCAGTGGCGTTGCGCCGATCGACGTGATCAATCGTGGTGAGCGCCGTACCGTCAAGGTGGAGCATCACCCGCAGCTGGCGTCTCCGGCACAGGCACGCATCGTCGCCCAGGCCAGTACTCCGGTGTATGTGCCGTCCAACGATCCGGCACGAGCCTATACCGTCTATCCGTCCACCGGTGCGATGGCGCGCAGCAGTCTGGTAAATCTTGCCGATCAGGCGCTGTCCCGCGTTGTGCTGGGCTCGGTGGATCGAATGATGCAGCCGGAAGGCCCGGCAGGCGCGGGCTATCCGCAGTCGCCGCAGCAGAATCCGCAGGTCAGGCAGGGGCAGGGTGGGCCTGTCATGCCGCAGCAGCTTCCCGGAGCCGTCGCCGGCGACGATGCTCCGGTCATGCTGCGCCCCTGGAGCGAGCGGAACGCACCCGTGGCGGGAAACGGCAACGCATACAACGCGCCAGCGGCAGCGCCGGTGCAACAGATTCCCGCAGGGGATGCGGCCTTCGTGTTCTGACGAAGTCGTGGTACGGCCAGTCCCCCGGCTGGTCGATTCAGTTGTGTTAGTCCATCAACAAGGAAATCAATCCATGAAGCGATCCAATCTCGACCTCGTCCAGGCCCAGCGCACGCTGAAGACCCTGCTGATGGCCACCTTCTTTGCTGGCGCCGTGTTTGCTCCGCAGGTGTTTGCCTCCGGCGCCACCGATTTCGGTGGCACCGACGAAAAGGTCTGCGGCTTCTTCAACAACATCAATGGCCTGCTGAATATTGCCTCGATCGCCGTGGTCACCATCGCGGTCATCTTCGCCGGCTACCAGATTGCGTTCGCGCACAAGCGCATCTCTGATGTCGCGTCGATCCTGATCGGTGGCGTGCTGATCGGTGCTGCAGGGCAGATCGCCCGCATGCTGCTGGGTGATGGCAGCGACGGCAAGTGCGGCGGCGGTGCTGCGGGCGGCATGGCCCTCCACATCCAGAACGCCATCCAGTACTACAGTGCATAAGAACGTTCTGTTCCGGGGTTGCACACGCCCAGCGATGTTCCTGGGCGTTCCCTACCTGCCGTTCTTTATGGTGGCCGGCGGGTTGCTGCTCTTGAGCATGTACACGAACTTCTGGTTCCTGCTGACCATTCCGGTGGCCATTTTCATCATGCGTCAGATGGCCAAGCGTGACGAAATGATCTTCCGGCTGCTGGGCCTGAGGCTGATGTTCAAGCTCCGGGTTCGCAACGTGCAGGAACACGAGGGAATGTGGGTTTTCAATCCGAATCATTACCGCAACAAACCGGCCCGAATGGATTGAGGGCTGGATCGGACCAGGTGGGCGTCAGACACCCACCTGGTCCACTCCGAATCTTCGTCGGCAGTACCCTTTGGAAGCAGTCGTATGTTCAGCCCAGATACGTCCATCAGCGAATTCATTCCCCTGTCCTCGCATGTAGCCCCAAACGTGGTGAAGACCACGGGCGGCGACTATCTGTTGACCTGGCACCTAGAGGGGTTGCCGTTCGTGGGGCGCGAGGAGTGGGAGCTGGAGCATCGGCACAACACCTTCAATCGGTTGCTGCAGACGCTGCGCGCGCCGGATTTCGTCAACGTCGCCTTCTGGGTGCATGACATCCGCCGTCGCCGCACGCTGAAGGGCAAAAGCAGCTACAAGCAGCGCTTCAACCAGGACGTGTCCGACCAGTACATGGGCATGCTGTCCTCGCAGCGCATCATGCAGAACGAGCTGTACCTGACCATGCTCTACCGGCCGGTAGTGGCCGGCAAGCGCTTCGTGGAGAAGTCGGCCAACGTCGACAAGCTCCGCGCCGAGCAGGAACAGGCCGTCGAGAAGCTGATGGAACTGGCTGGCAACGTCGAAGCCGTCATCCGCGACTACGCGCCGTACCGCCTGGGCATGTACGAAGCCAAGAATGGCGTGGTGTTCTCCGAGACCCTGGAGCTCTTCGGCTACTTGATCAATCGCATCGATGAGCCCGTGCCGGTGCTGTCGGCGCCAGTGAAGGACTACCTGCCGGTCAGCCGGCACATGTTCTCGGCCAAGACCGGCGACTTCGTGATCAATACGCCCAACGGCGTCAATCACTTCGGCGCCATCCTCAACATCAAGGAGTATGCCGAGGGCACCTACCCGGGCATCCTCAACGGCCTGAAGTATCTGGACTTCGAGTACGTCATCAGCCATTCGTTCAGCCCGATGGGGCGCCAGGACGCGCTGAAGGTGCTCGACCGCACCAAAGGCATGATGATTTCTTCCGGCGACAAGGCCGTCAGCCAGATCGTCGAGCTCGACCAGGCGATGGACCATCTGTCATCCGGCAACTTCGTGCTGGGCGAGTACCACTTCATCATGGCGGTCTATGGTGACAGTCAGGCCAAGCTGTCCCAGAACGTGGCTACCACCCGTGCCGAGCTGTCCAACGCCGGTTTCGTGACGACCAAGGAAGACTTGGCTGTCACCTCGTCGTTCTACTCGCAGATTCCGGCCAACTGGCGCTACCGCACCCGCCTGGCCAACGTCAGCTCGCTGAACTTCCTTGGCCTGTCGCCACTGCACAACTTCGCCACCGGCAAGCAGCACAACAATCCGTGGGGTGACTGTGTCACCACCTTGCAGACGACCAACGGCCAGCCGTACTACTTCAACTTCCACGCTACCCACCCATCAGAGAACTCGCTGGGTGAGAAGGCGATCGCCAATACCATGGTGATCGGTAAGTCGGGTACGGGTAAGACCGCTCTGATCAACTTCCTGCTCAGCCAGGTGCAGAAGTACGACCCATCGCCGACCATCTTCTTCTTCGACAAGGACCGCGGCGCAGAGATCTTCGTGCGTGCCTGTGGTGGCAACTATCTGGCCCTGGAGAACGGCGCGCCGACCGGCTTCAATCCGTTCCAGTGCGAGAACAACGAAAGCAATGTGCAGTTCCTGGCCGACCTGATCAAGGTGCTGGCAGGAAAGCGTGAGTACAGCTCCCGCGAAGAAGAAGATATCTATCGCGCGGTGGAGAGCATGCTAGACACGCCGATGCACCTGCGCAGCATGACCAATTTCCAGAAGAGCCTGCCCAACATGGGCGATGACGGCCTGTACGCGCGCATGCGCCGCTGGACCTCGGGCAACTCGCTGGGCTGGGTCTTCGACAACCCGGTCGATACCGTGGACCTGAGCAAGGCCAACATCATTGGTTTCGACTACACCGACATCATCGACAACCCCGAAGTGCGTGTGCCGGTCATCAACTACCTGCTGCATCGCCTGGAGTCGCTGATCGACGGTCGCCCGTTGATCTACGTGATGGACGAGTTCTGGAAAATTCTGGACGGTGAGGGTGGCCTGAAGGAGTTCGCCAAGAACAAGCAGAAGACCATCCGTAAGCAGAATGGCCTGGGCATCTTCGCGACGCAGAGCCCGGAGGATGCGCTGAAGAGCGACATCTCCGCAGCCCTGATCGAGCAGACCGCCACGTTAATCCTGCTTCCGAACCCGAACGCCAGCAAGAGCGACTACATGGACGGCCTGAAGCTGACCGAGGCCGAGTTCAAGGTGGTCACCGCCTTGGATGAGCGCTCGCGTTGTTTCCTGGTCAAGCAGGGTCACGCGTCCAGCGTGTGCCAGCTCAACCTCCGCGGGATGGACGACATTCTGTCGGTGATTTCGGCGTCCACTGACAACATCGACATCATGCATCGCGTATTGCAGACGGCTGCGGTACGCGCACGAGTGACGGTGGATGAACTGACGCCGGAACAGTGGCTTGAAGATTTCTACAAGAATCGAAAGGGTTCGGGCAAAGGGGCCCAGTCCGATGCCGCCTGACGGTGGCGCGCTCAGGAGACAGGCAAGTGGACGTCAATCAGCACAACAGGAGTTTCTTCATGGATAACGTCAAGCATCGGGCCAACGCCCGCAAGGTACTCAAGCCGGTGGCCAAAGTGCTCGGCGTTGCCTTGGCTCTTTCGGCAACGAATGCGGGTGCCATCGGCCCCGTGCAGGAAACCGGTCCTGCACTGTTCCAGCACATTTTCAACCAACTCAATACGCTCACATCCAAGATTCAGGAAAAGACCCAGTACATCAAGGAAAACGCGAACTGGGTGAAAGAATGGACGCAGACGATCAAGGAGTACCAGGAGCTTCTGGTGAAGATCCAGGGCATCACCAACGATTTCGGCCTGCCTGATGCCGCGCCGCTGACCCGGGTGACTCCCAAGTATCTGGTCGCTGAAACCTGTGGTACCGGCGCCGATCTGAAGAGCATGCTGACCTCCATCGTTTTCGATTCCACCGGTGACTGGAAGGATCAGCAGAAGCAGATCTGCGTGAATATCCGCATGATGCAGAATCGAAAGTACAACGATGCGGTCGATTTCATGGAAAGGACCGGGCCGTCCTTCATCAAGAGTCTCGATGAAATCGCTTCGATTCGTTTCGGTAGCAATCGCCTCGGTGACATGAACGCGGTTGCAAATGATTCGCTCCGTACCGCCAATGAGATGAACGCGTCGATCCAGAATTTCGAGTCACGCATCAAGGCGTACGACTCTTACATTGAGGTGATGGAAGCCAATCAGAAGATCGTGGCGCAGCAGGCATTGAAGGGCAAGAAGGGCCTGGCCAGTGATCTGGTCAAGACCGTCGCACTGAATGCAGCGCTGAGCATCAAGTGATCGAAGCCGGAATGCGTGGATGCACCTGCCGGGTAACGGCGCCCGGCGTGAAGGAATCAGACAGGAACATCAGGAATGAACATTCGATCGATCACAAGCTTTGATTTTTCAGGCGGCCTCCACGAGCTCCTGGGTTACGCCGTGCGGGTCCAGTCGATCGGGGACTTCGTCTTCTTCCGGTCGATCCTGTCTTACCTGCGCAAGCGGATCGACGATTTCGGCATCGAGTTGCTGGGCAACATGATGGCGTGGGTTGGCGGTATTGCGTTGACCCTGATGACCCTGTGGGTGCTCATCCAGGGCTTCCGTATCGTCACCGGACGCAGCCGCGACTCGATGATGGTTCTGGTGACCAACATGGCGCGTGCCGCGTTGATCGTCAGTGTTGCCACCAGCATGGCGATGTTCGGTGGCAGCCTGAAAAACTTCCTGATCAAGGACGTCAAGAACGAGATCACCTACGTGGTGACCGGCAAGAATGATTCGCCGGAAGACCAGATCGATAAGAGCCTGGCCTGGATGCAGGTGGGCCTGTCGAGCATTGATGCAATCAAGGTGCTCGATGACGGTAACCTGCGCGATGACAAGAATCGTGCCTTGTGGGCCGTTGGCCTGGGCACGGGTGGCCCGGCCGTGACGGCGGGTTCGATGCTGCTGCTGTACGAAGTCGCCTTGGCGTTGTTCATCGGCTTGGGTCCGCTGTTCATCCTGTGCCTGCTGTTCGATCAGACCAAGCAGTTGTTCCAGAAGTGGCTGTTCTACGGCATTGGCACGATGTTCTCGATGGCCGTGCTGGCGGCGATGATCTCCATTGCGCTCGACATGGTTATCCGTGTGTCGGCTGCATTCTGGACCAGCGCGTTGATCGACAAGTACCTCTTGGACCCCGAGGGCAGTGTCGACATGACCAGCCAGGCGCTTCAGCAGGGCGGCATGGGGTTGATCCTCACGACGCTGATTCTGACTGCGCCCCCAATGGCGGCGATGTTCTTCCAGGGCACACTGGGTGGCTTCATGGCATATTCGCAGATAGGCGGCAGCCCGGTTGCGGCTGCGCCTGGACCGAATGGACAGCCGCCAGGTAGCTATACACCGGCTCAGACCACTAATTCTGTCTTGCATCACAACTCGGCCGCAGCACAATCAACTGGTGGACGATCAGTCGATGACGGCGGTTCATCAGGTCCTGGAATGGGGCCTGGGACATATGGAAAGGCGCCAGGCAAATAACGTCTTTATAGTAGTGTTTGGCAGGATATTGGAGTCATTAAATGTATAGGTTGCTTTTTTTGATCGCTGCAATTGGCTTTCCTTTGAGTTCGTATGCGGAGGGGAGGTGTCCGCCTGGTCAATATCCTATCGGGAGTTCGAATGGTGTGCTTGGTTGTGCCCCAATTCCTGGAGGCAACGCAGGGCAGGGCGAGCAACAGGCGCCCGTTGCCACTGGCGAATGGGAAACTAGATGGGGTGCGGTCGCGGAAGATAAAGATTCGCAACCAGGAGTGCCAATGGCCACCGGGGCCGTGGTGGGTCAACCTTCCAAGCGGGAGGCAGAGGCGGTAGCGCTTGAAAGGTGTGAGCGGCGCGGTGGAAGAAAGTGCTATGTGCGGATGACCTACTACAATCAATGTGCAGCAATTGCGGATTTCACGTTTTCAGCTGGAGAGCACTTTCCAGCAAAGTCAACGGCGGTGAGTGCGAAGACGATAGATGAAGCGAAGGCTGCGGCGCTGAGTGAGTGCTCTTCGATAAACGGCGGTGGGAAGTGTGAGGTGGCCTATTCTGCTTGCAGCATGTCGGAGTTTAGGCGTTACCGTTAGTCTGTTATGAGAAGAATTTTTCGACTAGCTATCCGTGCGTGCTGATTTTTCAGGTTGATAAGAGTTCTCTTTTTAACTTGAAGCCACAGTCGAGTCTGTGTTAGGTGACATATTTTTATAAAGCCAGATTCGTGATCGATTTTGGCTTTTCTGAGGGAAGTGGTCAGACGTCTACTGGGCTGGAGGCCGCGTAGGAAATAGGCTGGATTTATGAGTGCTGCTTTTCGTCGATGCATTGTCGTCCTTGTGTGTTGTGGGTTGTTCTCCATTAGGGGCGCGTTGGCGGAGAGTGGGAGTTGTCCGCCTGGCTATTTTCCCATTGGTGGTCAAGGTGTCAGCGGTTGTGCCCCGATTCCAGGGGGAGCGACCGGAGATTCGAGCGCGCCTGCGCTGCCGCCGACTCCTAACGGTCGTTGGCACACAACTTGGGGTGCAATTTCTCATTCGGAATCCACCTCTGCTGTAGGGGTGTCCACAGGCCTTTACTCCGGGTGGGATGCGAAGCTGGAGGCATCCCGGAAGTGCCAAGCTGAAGGTGCGCAGGATTGCTCTGTTATTCTGACATACGCCAATCAGTGTGCTGTGTGGCTCGTTCCCAAGACGAAGAACTCTGACTCAAAATCGGGAATAGCTAGTGGGAAGACACTCTCTATCGCCAAGAGCAATGCGCGGCAGCAGTGTGTCGATTCTGGCGGAAAGCGTTGTGAGGTTTTCTATTCCAACTGCACGAAGCCTGAGTTCGAGAAGTTCTGAAGCTGCTGCTGTAATTGACGGGTCAGTGGTCAACTAATGTATTCGATGAAGGTAGGCTGCCAGATGTGCAGTTGGGCCTGCTGAGTATCACATTGGTGATGTCAGACCCCTTACTGTCGGTCATCTGCCCGGCAACAAGAGTTGAGCTTTGTCGGCGTTTGGCCACACCGCGACTGTGACAGTCGGCTCGATACTTTCGTTGTGGCGTCACTTATCGATCTGACGCAGTTGATCGTCCTGTCCCGTTGTACGATCAGACCAAGCAGTTGTTCCAGAAGTGGGTGTTCTATGGCATCGGCACGATGTTTTCAATGGCCGTGCTGACGGCGATGATCTCCATTGCGCTCGACATGGTTATTCGTGTGTCGGCTGCATTCTGGACCAGCGCGTTGATCGACAGGTACTTCTTGGACCCCAATGGCAGTGTCGACATGACCAGCCAGGCGCTGCAGCAGGGCGGCATGGGTCTGATCCTCACAACGTTGATCCTGACTGCGCCCCCAATGGCAGCGATGTTCTTCCAGGGCACGCTGGGTGGCTTCATGGCATATTCGCAGATAGGTGGCAGCCCCGTTGCTGCTGCGCCGGGACCGAATGGACAGCCGCCAGGTAGCTACATGCCAAGCACTCCGGAAAAGGGCGGCTCCACTCAAGGAGGGGCAAGTACTTCTGTTGGTTCCAATGTCAACGTAATGGGCAGTAGTTCAACGTCAGCCGTGGCGAGTCCCGACATGGGTCGTAAGGGCCTCGCGCCGCATTAATACTTGGCTGTAGATCAGCAGGAGCTTTGCAATGAGAGCAGTACAATTTCGTTGGAGTATGGCGCTACTACTCTTAGCGAGTGCGTTGATTCTAGGTAGCTCTCTTTCCGCTCATGCTGAGGGGCGATGCCCCCCCGGCCAGTATCCCGTGGGCGGGCAGGGCGTTGGCGGGTGCGCGCCAATCCCTGGTGGGCAGGGAGCGGCGGAGACCGGTCCTACGCCAATGGGCCGATGGATCAAAACATGGGGGGCAATTGCATTGGCTGACAACGGGGATGTGGGAGTCGCCCTGGGGAAGCGAGCGAAGTCAGAAGCATCCGCTGAGTCCTTGGCCAACTGTTCCGAGCGCGGCGCCTCAAACTGTGAGGTTGTACTGACCTTCAAGAATCAATGCACGGCGCTTGTTTCCCCCAGCGACGGAGAGTTGGGTGGCTCGACCTATGCGCGAGCTGGCTCTGTCGATGTTGCGATGGCAACGGCTATGAATATATGCACGAAGCGTGGAAGTAATGGCTGCAAAGTCATTTATTCAGGCTGCACTGAGCCGCTGTTTGAGAAATTTTAAACTATTTTTTTGGGCAATTTAGTGATTTCATCGAACGTGTGGTGGATTAGGTTGAAGCGCGGTCAGCCTCTGAAGTAATCGTGCCTTGTGGGCAGTTGGCCAGGGCGCCGGCGGCTCAGCGGTGACTTCGGGTTCGATGCTGCTGCTGTACCAAGTCGCCTTGGTGCCGTTCATCGGCTTCGGCCCCTATTGAGCAGCACGCAGGACATAGTCAAGTTCGTGCAAGAATCAACACGTCCGCGTAATTCTTCAGCCGATTCAATGTAGGGAAATCCCGATACGATGGCGAACCCTTGGGGGCTATCGTATTGCCTTCGGGTGCTCTCGATATGCGCCCGGTCTGCCAATCATTGGAGAAAAAGCATGCCGCAACGCATGAAGCACATGGGATGTGGGCTGTTGCTCGCGCTGCTCGCAAGTGGTGGGGCGATCGCACAGCAGAAGTCTGGCCTGGAGGGGTTGCCGCCTCCGGGAACGATGACTGCACAGATTCCCGAAGGAAGGGAAATGTTCATCGGCATGGCGGTGAGCGATGCCAAGCAGCAGATCGCAACCGCCGTCGGCGGTTCGGAGGTCGAGGCCAAGCTGATGGCGCGACGCGACTGCAGCAAGAAGTGGGGCGAATGCGAAGATCTGGTTGTCTTCCCGATCCGTCACCACTGCATGGCGATCGCCAGCGACGCAGACTCCCGGCCCAGTGTCCGGGCAACATTCGTCGAGGCAGGTGATGGTCGTACAGTGAAAGCCGATGAGCTGAGCCGCAAGGCCATGGATCGTTGCCAGGCTTCTGGTGCGAAGAAATGCGGAGTGCAAAGTGAATACTGCTTCTGACCGCGGCCTGCGATGGTTATGTGCCGTCCTACTCACGTCTGTCGTGGTGCCGGCGATGGCCCAGGACGGGCGCCAGGCACAGATGCAGCGACATGCACAGAACGTCAACAATTATGTGCAGTGGCAGCAGAGCCAACAGGCCAGCAGCTATGTGTACACCGAGGAGGACTATATCGCCGACCAGATTGCACGAAACATCGCTGCAGCCCGGAACGCGCAGCTGAGGAAGGATGCGAAGCGTGACTGGTGGGGGGCGCTGGCGGTCAATACCGAAGATGGCTCTTGGTTCGTCCATCTCAATGATGAAACCAGTGACGATGCGCTGACCAACGCCATGAAGGCATGCAAGGGCGTCTGCTACCCGATCGTGACATTTGCCAACACCTGCGTGGCGCCGGCGTACAGCGGACAGGGCGGGATGTACCTCGGACATGGCGGAAGCAAACAGGAGGCAGGCGCCGCAGCCAACGCCGCCTGCTCGGGTGCAGGCGGCGAATGCAAGAGTCCGCCCGAACAGGCGTTCTGTACGGGCTGGAAGCACGGGTATAAGGCGGCAGAGCGCTTCATCCAGCGCGTTTCATTGAACGTGCTGGGCAAGGTGGCTGATCCCAAGTTCGAACCATTCCCAGGCGCCGCGGAGTTCATCGCCAAACCCCTTGAGAAGCGGGGTACATCCACTGGCACTGCTAAGGATGGACGCATGGTCGCGAACATGGCGCAGGCGTGGAGCGCGATTGCCGCAGGCAGCGCGCCCAAGGCCTATGCGATCCACTTGGGGGTGAACGAGCGCGATGCGCGCGATACTGCGGTCAGGCAGTGTGGGTCCAGCGATTGCAAGGTGGTCGCAGCATTCACCCTTGGCCAATGCGCAGCGGTAGTACGCAGCCGCAGCAAGGGCAGCGACGTAGTGCAGACCTTCGCGGGTGTGGCCAAGACGCTGCCCGAAGCAGAGGAAGCGGCGGTAGGCGACTGCATAGAATCCGAAGCCAGATACTGTCCGTTGGTGTTCAACAACTGCATGTGACTGGCTGTGGGGGGAGCGCCGAAGAGCCGGGGCGCAGGTGTGGAACATGAACGTCGCTGGCCGCCGCCAGCCCTGGCGACGATCTGTGCTGACAATACATCGTCTTCTGTGATCAAGAGCGCTTTTTACTCCTTCCTCCCTTCGACGCAACCGGCCCCCTCGCGGTAAGCTCTCCGCGCGTCAGAAAAATGACGCGCCGGCGCTATCGATTGCAGGAGCTTTTGCGTCCATGAGGACCCTGTCTGCCCGTCCAACGGATGACGCTTGCCACCATCGCGGCTGTGGTCTTTCCGGGGCTATCATCGGCCTTCGCGGAGTGGCCGGTCGCTGCCAAGATGTACAACTGCAGCGCAGGCACCGGCAAGACGACATTGAAGGAGTGGGAGGGGATGGACGACAGGCGTGGCGCACACATGGACGATGCCCTGGCATTTGTTCCGTCGGGCGCAAACCTGCTGGAGGCCGTCAGGGGCGAACTCAGCGGCGATGGCACCGAGTACCAGTTGCTGGTGATCGACCAGCCCTTGCCGGAGGGACTGGTCCCGGGCCAGCACGGGCCGAACCGGGTGCTGCTGTTGCTGCGCGGTGACGGCCGCGGACGCTGGCAGCTGGCCGCCCGCAACGACAAACTGGTGCCGTGTTCTACCCGGGGTGGCCTGGCTGGCGACCCTTTTGCGTATGCAATGGTTGAGGAAGACACCTTCAGCGTGATCACCAACGGCGGCAGTCGCCAGCGCTGGAGCAGCACCTATACCTTCCGCTATGCGACGGCGGATCGGGCGTGCTGGGTCGATGGTGTCAGACGCAAGGTCGTGGATATCGAGACCGAAGCGATGAACATCCGGGATTTCTCGGTGGCCGAACTGGGACGGGTGCGCTTCGAGGACTTCGACCCGTCCTCTGTCGCCGAGGTGTCGCTTCCATGAGCCATGCTCCAACCGGCGGAAAGGAATCCGCGCTGATGAGAATTCAGGAGTTGCACTGTGTCGACCGATAGAGAGTCGCAACTGCTGCGGCAGGCGACGAATGCCGGTATCGAGTCCCCCCGTGAACTGGCCAATTTCATGGCACAGGCCGGGCACGAATCGCGTGGGCTGAGCCGGCTCAACGAAAGCTTCAACTACACCCGGGGTATCTCGCAGATTCCGGTGGAAGCCGCTTGGCGCAATGGCAGTGACACGCTGGAGTCTGCGCGCCAGGAAGCGCTGCGCGGCCGTCCCGAGGGTCTGGCCGAGCTGATGTACGGCGGCCGCATGGGCAACGATACGCCCGGCGATGCGCTGAAGTACCACGGGCGCGGGTATCTGCCATTGACCGGCAAGGAAGACTACGAGCGCGCCGGCAAGGCGCTGGACCTGGACCTGCTCAATCAGCCGCAACTGGCGTCGCAGCCTGAGCATGCCGGGCGGATTGCCGTGTGGCAGTGGCAGAGCCGCGTGCCGGAGCAGGCACGGGAAGACGTGCGGGAAGCGACCTATGCGATCAACGGCGCCCTCAACGGCGTGGAGGATCGCCTCAAGCGCTTCGAGGCGTGGCAGCAGAAGCTGACGCCGGACGTGATGGACCGGCTTGCGCGCGGCGAGGTAGGCGAGCGGGCGCAGCTGCCGGAACCGGAGCGCCCCCGCGACATGTCCGATCCGTCCCATGCGGGCAACCGCCTGTTCACCGATGCGCGCGGCCACCTGCAGCAGTTGGGGCCACAGAGCGGCCTGCGCAGTGCGCAGGAACTGGACAATGCGGCAGGCGCACTGGCGCTGAGCGCACAGAGGGCGGGAATGAGCCGCATCGATCACGTGGTGGCGGGTACCGATGGCAGGGCGCTGTTCGCGGTGCAGGGCGCCATGGGTGACCCCGCGATGCAGCGCTCGATGGTGGAGCGTGAGGCCGCCGCCCAGCAGCCGCTGGAGCAAAGCAGCCAGCAGCTGGCGGCCGATGCGTCGGCACGCCAGGAACAGGCGGTTTCGGTAAGCCGCGAGCAGGAGCAGAATCGCTCGCGTTCCATGTAATCTGGGCACCGCCTGCAGGTCGGAGACCGGCGGGCCCATCGCACGACGCCGGGCACCTTCGGGTGCGGATATGGATCTCTTTTGTAAGGACACAACATGCGAAATGCTTCCCTGATTTGCCAGGTTCGACCGGGCGCACGCCTGCCCGCGCTGTGGTTGCTGCCGCTCGGCCTGGCCGCGGCGGTGGCGCAGGCACAGGAGCCGCCAGCAGCAGCACAGCCCCCTGTGGCTGCGCAGGCTGTCGAGGCGGAGACTGCCGCGACGGCACCAGCCGTGGCGGTCACCGAGGCGCCCGCTGCGGCGCCTGCCGCCTCCGTTGTCGCGGCCGGTCTGCCGCAGGAAACAGCGCCTGCGCCTGCATCCATCGAGGCCGTTACACCGCCGGCCGTGGTGGCACCTGCGCCCGTGCCGCAGCCGGCATCGGCTGCAGCGATTGTTGCGGCACCTGCCGAGCCAGTCGCGCCGGCCGCACCTGCTCCAGCCCCCGCGGCGGCGCCGGAGCCGGAACCCGCACCTGTGGCTGCCGCCGCTGCGCCCAACGCAGCCCCTGAGCCGGTCTCTCAGCCAGCCGCGCAGGCACCTGCGCCCCTGCCGGCAGCGGAACCAGTCCCGGTGCCCACGCCAGTGGCGGTTGCACCTGATGCCGTTCCCGCATCTGCGGCACCTGCACCCCCAGCCGCGCTCCCCATCATCCCGCTGGCGCCGGACCAGGCCGTCGAACGCCAGCTGGGTGCGCGCTGTCCGGTCGATCTGGCCGGGCGGCTGGCGCCGCAGGGCGATCTGATGATCGGTGCCTGCCAAGGCACGTTGCCGCCCCATCTGGCCGCGTTGCTGGTCGCCTTGCCCGAGCAGGACATCCACCTGCCGCGGAGCTGGCGCGAGCGCGAGGTACGCCAGAAGGCGTGGTTCAAGGCCGTGGCCGGCGTGGGTCAGCGGCCGGACTTCATCGCTCGCCTGGGCGACATCTGGGTGCGTTCGTTCGAAGGCGCCGATGCGTCGGTCACGACGTACCTGGTATCAGCACCGTTCGATTGCGCCGATGGTGCCTTGCCCAGCGAAGGCTCCCCCGAGCCGGTGCGTGTTGCGGCAGGCAGCTGCGGCCAGGCCTACGTCCGCCAGCGGGTGTACCAGC
This sequence comes from Stenotrophomonas sp. STEN046, assembly GCF_056759755.1. NCBI lineage: Bacteria > Pseudomonadati > Pseudomonadota > Gammaproteobacteria > Lysobacterales > Lysobacteraceae > Stenotrophomonas > Stenotrophomonas sp. STEN046. Next base: position 22,989 of record NZ_JBRRDR010000002.1, on the reverse strand, counting down.
AGGGTAGCGATGGTGTGCCGGTGGATGTGACCGCCAAGGTAATGCCAGCCGCACCGGTGATTGCCGAGTCCGACCGTGCCCGCCATCGCAGCCGCGAAGGCAAGGTCAGTCTCGACCACAGCAAGCTGCAGTACGGCCCGGCGATGCGCTGGTTCGTGCAGTATCCGGAATCGCCGCAGAAGACCGGCCCGCACAGTTTCAGCGACTGGAACCGCGAGCATCTGGCCTTCGTGGTCTGGAATGGCCGCAGCTTCGACCTGCGCGATACGGTGACACGCCAGCAGTGGCCGTGCGATCCGGTTGCACCGGGTGACAAGGCCTGTGGTGGCTTCCCGGATTCCGGCCCGGATACCTATGTGCGGGTAGATACGGCAACCGCCTCGGCCGTGTCCAGCCCCTGAGATAGCTCGACAGGAAAAGCGGGAGCCAATGAACGGGCTCCCGCTGTCTCCATCAGGCCTGCATGCTGCGGGACGCGTTCTGTTGCTGCTCCAGCTGCTGATCGCGGTTCTGCGCCAGGCGCTGTTCGGCAGCCTGCTGGTCGATGCGCTGGCTGCTCTGCTCCAGCGGTGTGTTCATCGCCAGCGCGGTATCCACCGATACCCGCAGATGGCTGGGGTCGCCGCCCTGACCCTGCACGGCGAAGCTGCGGGAAGCATCGGCGTTCATCATCACCTCGTCGATGCGCTTGCCGCCGGCCGCGTGCATTTCAGCGGCCAACGAGCCGGCCAGTTGCGTACTCATCACGTCCGGTGCGCGGCCAGCGCGTACGTCCTGCGCGTGCACGCCGCGGATCGCATCGTTGAACAACGGGTTGCCGGCATGGTTGGCATCATCCATGCGCAGCATGCTGGTGTGCTGGCCGTTCTTCTCGGCTTCGCGACGCGCGGGTTCGCCGGGCTGAAGCGGGCCGCGGACGTGGTCGTACAGATCGATCGCGCCACCTGGAATGCCGCGCGCAGTGCGGGTCACGCCACGGCGCAGCGATTCCACGTCATCGCGGTACTCCTCGATCATCTTGGCGTTGTCCTTCGCCAACTGCTGCGTTTCCGGATGTTTCAGCACCGAGCCTTCGTTGAGGAAGTTACCCAGTTTGTGCGCGCCGAACGAGCTGCCTGCCGCAAGGATCGGCCGATCCGGGATCAGGTCGCGCAGCGGGTGATTGCTGAAGCCAGCCGCTGACAGTCGCTTGATCTCATCCGGGTTGGCGTAGATGCGTACCTGGCCGAAGTGCGGCGACGCGGAACTGACCGGGTCGGATGCCATGACATGGTTGATCAGGGTGCTGCCGCCTTCGGGGATGCGGTAGCTGAGACTGACCGCACCATAGGCGTTGAAGGTCTCGCCCTTGATGTTGAAGTGGTGCGAGGTGATCTGGGCCAGGGTGCCGCCAAGGGAGTGGCCGGTGACGGTGACCTCGGGAGCATGGCCTCCAAATGCGGCGTCCTGCTTGGCGAAATCAAGAGCGCTTCGGGTCAGCGCGATGGCGTCGGGCGCCTGTACGTTGGTACGTGCGACAACCATGCCTCCGTCAGTCAGGATCGCATCACGTCCAATCTGTTCGGTGCCGCGATGAGCGACGACGATCTCGTCGGTGTCGGTTCGCCGGTAGACGGTACCTTGGTAACCGTTGAGGCGATTGTTGACGTGCTCAAGAATCTTGTACTCGTGCCCGTTGAGCGTGACTTTTTCTTCTTGGCCGGGATCGCGGCGCCCAACCGCACGGTCCTTGTAGGCATCATCGGAAAGCGCGGCATAGTCCTGGGAAGTGATGGTCATTGTGTGACCTCACTGGCGCTCAGGCTCATCGTGAACAGCTTGCCCTGCAGTTCGGCGACGTAGTCAGCAGGATTGGCCTTGCCGGTCGCTGGGTAGTTGGCAGCAAGGGGCGCGCGCGGGTAGGCCTCATCCGGATAGAACAGCGTATGCGCGCTCCCTTCGGTCAACGGCTTGGCGTCGACGAACGTCAGGAAACGGGTCTCGCCTTCAGCGCCAGTGGCCTTCAGCATCGCACCCGCACCCGTGAACTCCCACGTGCAGACACCGCGGCCGTAGTAATCCTCATCCAGCATGCGATCGACGTACACGGTGCCGCGGTATTCACCATCAGCCACCTTGCGCAGTTCCACCGGCTCCTGGCTGGTGATGCGCGCGGCGGTGCCGGTGGCCGGCTCGATGTGGCCGCACTGGTCTTCGTTGGTGACGTCGTACTGCGCAACGCCTTCGACCACCGCAAAATCGCCCGGGGCATCCTTCAGGCGCAGTACCAGCTCATAGGCCTTGCGCGGGCTGGGGTTGAGCTTGGCGAGGCCGCGGCCGCCCTGGGCGACATCGGCTTCAGCAGCGGCACGTTCCTGGTTCATGGCGGTCTCCGGATTGCAGGCGGTCAGTAGAAGCAGAGCAAGGCACGGAAGCATCTTGTTTCGCAATGTCGGCCTCCTTTGGGGATAGGGGGAAGCATGGAACTGGCGATTCACGGCGTGATCTTCTGCACGGTGGTCGTGGTCGAGAACAAGGCGTCGCGCAGATCGGAGCTGTACTCGGTGGGATCTTGTTCGCCACTCGCGCCATAATTGGCGACGGTATCGGCACGTGGATAGATCAGCCACGGATAGTAAAGTGTCAAAGGCGCCCCATCGGTCATGCGTTCCCTATCGAGAAACGTCAGGAAACGGGTATCGGCCTCGCCGTCAGTCGCGCGCAGCATCGCGCCGACACCGGTCAGCGTCCAATGGCAGGCGCCGCGTCCGTAGTAGTCCTCGTCCTGCATGCGGTCGAGGTAGAACGTGCCGCGGTACTCGTTCTCGCCGACCTTGCGCAGCTCGACCGGCTCCTGGCTGGTGATGCGCCCCGCAGTCCCGGTCGCAGGCACGATCCGCCCACAGTCCGGGTAATTGCTGGCGTCGTACTGGGCGACGCCCTCGACAACGGCGAACGGGCCGGGGGCATCCTTCAGTGTCAGCACCAGTTCGTAGGCCTGCCGTGGTGCGGGATTGAGCTTGGCAAGGCCGCGCCCACCTGCGGCGACATCGCGCTCGGCGCCTGAGTACGGCGAGCATGCCGACAGAACAAGCAGGGCGGCCGCCTGCAGCAGGGGGCGGGCACCGTGCGTATGCATCGCTAGGTCCATGGCGTGTTACTGCATCGTGCATCCATGTCCATCTATCCTTCCCTGGTGACAGGTCCAGCGATTATGGAGTGCCCGGGAAACCTGGCGCCAGTCGCCTTCGGCCCGGAATGCCGGTTTATTGACGCGCCCCGCGACGGGCGTCAGCAGCGAATCGCCTGCGGCACAGGAGATTCGAGGGCGCCAGGGCGACGAAACGTCGCAATAAGCGCTTACCGTAAATCTGTGACTTGAATCATCAATTCACAGTTTCCTCACCCAGATACGATGCCCGCCATGAACCTTACAATCCGCCCCGAATCCAGCAACGACCACGCCGCCATCCACGCGCTCACCGAAGCTGCGTTCCGCGATGCTGCCCACAGCAGCCATACCGAGCAGTTCATCGTCGACGCATTGCGCGAACGCGGCGAACTGAGCATCTCGCTGGTTGCAGAGCAGGCTGGCCAGCTTGTTGGTCATGTGGCGCTTTCGCCAGTCAGCGTGCAGGACGGCAGTCCGGGCTGGTTCGGCCTGGGCCCGATCTCGGTGTTGCCCGATCAACAGGGGCGTGGCGTGGGTACGGCGCTGATGCAGGCCGCGATCGATGCGCTGCGCAGCCAAGGCGCGCGCGGCTGTGTGCTGCTGGGCGAGCCGGGGTACTACGGGCGTTTCGGCTTCCGCGCAGTGCCGGATCTGGTGCTTCCAGGCGTGCCGGCAGAATACTTCCAGGCACTGACCCTGCAGCCGCCGATGGCACAGGGGGAGGTGCGGTACTCGCCAGCGTTCGAGGCCGGTCAGCCCTGATGGCGCAGGTGGATGAGCGGATACGGACGGCCCTGTGAATCCACCGGCGAGCGCCCCGTTTCGACGAACCCCATGCGCTGGTAGAAGCCAACGGCCTGCGCATTCTGCGCATTGACGTCGGTGGTCAGTCGTGGATGCGCGGCCAGGGCGCTCTGCAGCAGCTGCCGACCAATGCCGCTGCCGCGCACCTCGGGATCAATGAACAACGCCTCCATGTGCGAGCCGTCGATCAGCATGAAACCCTGCGGCCGGTCCTGCGCATCCACGGCCACGGTCAGTGCCGCCTGCGGCAGGAAGCCGGCCACTTCAACGTCGATGGCCTGCCGGTCTTCGGCACTGAGGAAGTGATGGGTGGCATCGACGGCGCGTCGCCAGAGGTCGATCAGGCAGTCGCCGTCGCTGGCACGGGAAGGGCGCAGGGTGGTCATTGAATCGTCCAAGGTGCTTCGGGAAGGCCTCCATTGTAGAGATGGGGCTGCTGCAAACAGAAAGCCCCGCCGAAGCGGGGCTTTGGGTGTCACCGTGTACTGCGTCTTACTGCACGGTGCAGCCGGACAGCGCCGGGAAGCCGATGACTTCGCCATTGCCGGTGCAGGCCAGCGTGACCTGCTGTCCCTTCTTCATGCCGGCAGCCACGTCCTTGGGCAGGTCGCTGGCCTGTACGAAGCCGAACGGCTTGGCACTCAGCTGCACGACCGGCTTGTCCATGAAGTCCGAGCTGATCGAATCGACCGTGCCGGAAACCAGCAGGGCCTTGCCCTTGTACTTGCCGTCAGCGGCAATCTCGTTGTCCTGGTAATCCTGGAACAGCGTCGAGGTGCTGACTTCAACGGCAGAGGCGGCCTGCACATCGCTGGCAACTTCGTTGGCGGCGTTGCCGGCGGCGGCTTCTGCCTCGGCAGCAGCGTTGCTGATCTCGGCCTGGGCCTGGGCCGCTGCAGCGGTGTACTCGGCGCGGCTCTTTTCAGTGATGCCGCTCATGGTGCCGGCGAAGATTGCCAGACCGATGAAATACACCACCGGCGACACGATCAACGAGCCCAGCAGCTGGAACAGGCCCTTCTTGGCGCCGCCCTTGGACATGGCGACGATGGCCAGGATGAAGGCGACCAGGTTCAGCGGCCAGCCCAGGAACAGGCCCAGGCCCGGGAACGGAATAAGGAAGCACAACCAAGCGATCGCCAGCGTGATCCATGCGGCTTTTCCGGCAGGGTTGGCCTGCACGGTGGTGTCTGCAACTGCGTTCAAAACTACCCCCTGTAAGGTGAAATCAGCGCCAGTCATTGGCAGCGCACGACCATCACGGCGACGGTGGGCGCGCGCGCAGCGTGAAGGAGTCTTCACATAAGATCAAGCGGCATTGCATCGCCTCCCTCATCGCGACGCGTCGTGACGAGGGACAACCGTGCCCGGAGCCCTACGTTAAACTGGCCCGGCATGAGTCCCGCAACCCGAGAAACGCAATGACCGACGCTTTGGGCGTGCCGGTGCACGATGCCGACGAACACTGGATGCGCCACGCGCTGGCGCTGGCTGAGCGTGCACAACGCGAGTTCAACGAGATCCCGGTGGGCGCGGTGCTGGTCGGTGCCGATGGCCAAGTGCTGGGCGAGGGCTGGAACCTCAACATCGCCGCGCACGACCCCAGTGCGCATGCCGAGATCGTGGCGATGCGCGAAGGTGGCAAAGTGCTGGCCAACCACCGGCTGATCGGCTGCACGCTGTACGTCACGCTGGAGCCGTGCGCGATGTGCGCCATGGCGATCGTGCATGCCCGCGTCGCGCGCCTGGTCTACGGCGCCAGCGATCCCAAGACCGGCGCCTGCGGCAGCGTGTTCGATCTGCTGGGCGATGCCCGGCACAACCACCGGGTGGAGGTTCACGCGGGCGTGCTGGCCAAGGAGGCGAGCAATCGCCTGACCAATTATTTCCGCGCCAAGCGCGGCAAACCGCCGCTGTTGCTGGAAGATCATGCCGGCGAGGGCTGAGCGGCGAAAGGGTATGATGATTGCATCTTTCCTTTAACCGGCCGGCCTCGCGCCTGCCCAGCAACGAGGCGACATGATGGTGGAGAACGGCGCGGCCAACGAACGACTGATCTGGATCGACCTGGAAATGACCGGGCTTGATACCGACAACGATTCGATCATCGAGATTGCCACGGTGGTCACCGATGCCCAGCTCAACGTGCTGGCTGAGGGCCCGGAGTTCGCCATCCATCATCCGCTTGAAACGCTGGAAGCGATGGACGAGTGGAACCGCAACCAGCATCGCCGCTCGGGCCTGTGGCAGCGCGTCATCGACAGCACCACCACGCTGGGTCAGGCTGAAGCGCAGACCGTGGCCTTCCTGGCGCAGTGGATTCCGGCCGGCGTGTCGCCGATGTCGGGCAACTCCATCTGCCAGGACCGCCGCTTCCTGCACCGGCAGATGCCGCGGCTGGAGAAGTACTTCCATTACCGCAACCTGGACGTGTCCACGGTGAAGGAACTGGCCAAGCGCTGGGCACCCACCGTGGCCGCTGGCGTGGGCAAGAACAGCAACCACACCGCCCTGAGCGATGTGCACGACTCGATTGCCGAGCTGCGCCACTATCGCCAGTTCATGGGCGCACTGTCGGGCCTGCCGGGCGTCTGACGATCGTGCCGGCGCCGGGCCATGCCCGGCGAGCGCTACGTCGCGGCGTGCCGGCTCAGGGGAACCAGTTCGGCCCTCGGTCGGGGCCGCCTACGCCTGCATGGAAGTCGCGGGCGCAATCGGAAGTGATCCTCTGGCAGCCATTGGAACAGATCCGCGTTACTTCCTCGCTGTCCAGGTTGGACGCTTCGGTGAAATCGCGAAGCACCACTTCAAGCTGGGCGGTATCGTTGCGCCGCAGTGCGGTGGAGCACTTCCCGGTGAACGAGGCAACAATCTCGCACTTCTGTCCGCTGCGCGCGTCGCAGGCCTTCAGCGCCTGCTTGTTTGCCCCCTTCTGTTTGTGCTGGAAAACACTCCAGCCAAGTACCAGACCGTCCGGCGAACGCGCATAGGCGATCCACTGCGGTACTTTTTTCCAGCTCCCGACCGATGAGGGCGCGTATTCGCCACCTCCTCCCCCAGGAATCGGCGCACATCCCATTACCCCCGACTCGCTGCCGATGGGGTAGGAGCCGGGCGGGCAGCGGCCTTCGGCATTCACGCGGCCTGCCCAGCCGAGGCTGGCAAGGAAGAGGGTTCCGATCAGCAGCACTCGTGCGTACATGGCGCGTCCTTGTAGTGGTTCATCCATGCCGCCCGGCATACAGGGCGGCTGCCGGGATCATAGCCCCCTTGCGACCGGGCCACCACGAACCGTTCAACTCTCCAGCGCTAAGATCAGCCCATGAACGAGCCCATCCTGCTGCCCCGCGATATCGCCCACGATGCGGGCGACTGGTCTGACCTGCAGCGGGCAGTTGCCCTGCTGGAGGCGCCGACGCTGACCGCGCGCATGGCCAACGTGGTCGGCACGCCACTGGAGTTCGCGGTGAAAGCGCTGCCCAGTTCCGTCTCCAACCGGATCCACGGCGCGGTGCAGGCGGCATTGTCCAAGTCGGCGCAGGCGGCGCTGTGGAGCATGGGCAACACCCCGGGCAAGCGTGCTTCGACACGCTGGCACAAACTGGCAGCGGCCACCTCCGGCGCGGTCGGCGGTGCGTTTGGCTTCGCCGCGCTTTTCATCGAACTGCCGGTGTCGACAACCATCATGATGCGGGCCGTGGCCGATGTGGCCCGCAGCGAGGGCTTCGATCTATCGCAGTTCAGTACCCGCCAGGCCTGCCTGGAAGTGTTTGCGCTGGGCGGCAATTCGCCACGTGATGACGCCAGCGAGACCGGCTACTACCTGGCCCGTGGCTTTACCACCGATGTGATGCGCCACCTGTCGGCCGAGCTGGCCGGACGCGTGGTCACCGGCCGCGACCTGACCCTGGGCGTGGCACCGAAGGAGGCCGGCAAGTTGTTGGCCAAACTGGTGGAAAAGGTGGCCGCCCGATTCGGTGTGGTGGTTACCGAGAAGTTCGCCGCGCAGGCGGTGCCGATCGTCGGCGCCGCGGCCGGTGCGACGTTGAACACCATGTTCACCGACTACTACCAGGACATGGCCCGCGGTCACTTCATCGTGCGCCGGCTGGAGCTGAAGTACGGTGAGGACGTGGTGCGCACGTGCTACGACCGGATCGCGCACGGCGGGGCGTTGATCGAGCCGACGTTGTAATCCACGCCTTGGGTGGATGCGGCATCGTTGCCGTGGCAGCACAACTGTTTTGCGTGGATGCGCCTGTTGCTCGCGGAACGTCATCCCCATCCTTGCCGGCAATCCCCCGCAAGAGAATGCCGCCATGTTGTTCACTCCTCACCGCCTGGGCGCGATGACGCTGCCCAACCGTATCGTGATGCCGCCGATGACCCGCTCGCGTGCGGCGGCCGGCAATGTTGCCACTGCACAGATGGCCGAGTACTACGCGCAGCGCGCCGGTGCCGGCCTGATCGTCAGCGAGGGCACCCAGATCAGCCCTCAGGGGCAGGGCTATGCCTGGACGCCGGGTATCCATAGCCCCGAGCAGGTGCAGGGCTGGCGGCGCGTGACCGATGCGGTGCACGCCGCTGGTGGCCGTATCTATGCCCAGCTGTGGCATGTCGGTCGCGTTTCGCACGTAGCATTGCAACCCGGGGGTTCGGCGCCGGTGTCTTCTTCGGCGTTGCTGGCCGAAGGCGTGAAGGTGTTCGTCGACCCGACCGGTGCCGGCCCGGAATCCGGAGTGGGCGAGATGCTCCAGCACTCGATACCGCGCGCGCTGGCCGAGGACGAGATTCCGGGCATCATCGCCGACTATGCGCAGGCCACCCGCAACGCGTTGGCGGCGGGATTCGACGGCGTCGAGCTGCACGGCGCCAACGGCTACCTGATCAACCAGTTCATCGATTCGCAGGCCAATCTGCGTACCGACGGCTACGGCGGCGCGCTGCAGAATCGCCTGCGCTTCCTGCGTGAGGTGGTGCAGGCGGTTGTCGCAGTGGCCGGCGGTGACCGCGTAGGTGTGCGCCTGGCGCCGCTGACCACGCTGCAGGGCGCGGTGGACGACACGCCGCAGGCGACCTATCTGGCCGCCGCGCACCTGCTGGGCGGGCTTGGCGTGGGCTACCTGCACATCGCCGAGGCCGACTGGGAGGATGCCCCGTTGATGCCGGTGGCATTCAAGCAGGCGCTGCGCATGGTCTATCCGGGAACGCTGATCTACGCCGGCAAGTACAGCGCCGAGCGCGCAGAGCAGGGTCTGGCGGAAGGCTGGGCCGACCTGATCGGCTTCGGACGGCCGTTCATCGCCAACCCGGACCTGCCGGAACGGCTGCGCGCCGGTGCTGAGCTGAATCTGCCAGATCGCGCGACGTATTTCGGTGGTGGTGAAGCGGGCTACACCGATTATCCGGTGCTGGAAGAGACCGCGGTGGTCTGACGCCGCATCGCCGGGCATGGCCCGGCGCTACCGATGCCGGTGGGTGTGTGCCGACCGTTGGTCGGCACTCCCGATCAGGGCTTGTCGCGCACCAGTGCATCGGCCTCGATCACCCCGGCATCCTTTCCGTGCAGGTACAGATGCATGTCCTGCTGCGGATACGGAATGTTGATGCCGGCCTTGTCGTAGCCCAGCTTGATCTGTTCCAGCAGGGTGACCTTGGTACCGAAGTGGTCGGCCGATTTGACGTAGCAGCGGATGCCGAGGTTGATCGCATGCGCGCCCAGTTCGTACACCACCACGTCCGGCGCCGGCGTCTGCAGTACGCGCGGGTCGGCCTTCATCAGCTGCAGCGCGGTGTCACGCGCCAGCTGGATGTTGTCCTCATAGCCGATGCCTACCACCAGTTCGACGCGGCGGGTCGGTTCGGCGGTCAGGTTGATGATCGGCGCGGCGGTGATCAGCGTATTCGGAATGGTGGTGTGCTGGTTGTCAGCGCCGGTGATCACGGTCTGGAAGATGCGCACCTCGCGCACCGTGCCGGTCTGCCCGGCAATCGTCACCACGTCGCCGACACGGAACGGGCGCAATGTCACCAGCATCACGCCGGAGGCGATGTTGGACAACGAGTCCTTCAGTGCCAGGCCTACAGCCAGGCCGGCGGTGCCGAGCACGGCCAGCAGCGGGGTGATCTGCACACCCAGGGTGCCGATGGCCAGAATGACCACGATCACCAGCGAGGCCGCATACACAACGTTGCGCAGGAAGCTGCCCAGCATCGGGTCCACGCCCATGCGCGCTGTGGCGCGCGGCATCGCATTGGACAGGCGCCGCGACAGCCACATGCCGACCAGCAGCACCACGATCGCAGCCAGCAACGGTACGCCGTAGGTTTCCAGCAGGCGTTCCCAGTTGAGGGAGTGGTACCAGGAGGTCGTAGCGGGCGAGGGTGATACAGCAGCGATCATGGCGTTTCCTTTGCAGGGGCGGATGTGGCGTGCGGGGACGCCAGAAACAGCAAGCCCCGCAGAAGCGGGGCTTGCATGCAGCCTGATTATGGGCAGGCACCGATGAAATCGGTGTCAGCCATCAAGCGTCAACCGATCAACCCTTGGCCTTCAACTTGGCCAGGCGCAGCCAGGTATCCACCACGGTGTCCGGGTTCAGCGATACCGACTCGATGCCTTCCTGCATCAGCCACTCGGCCAGATCCGGATGATCGGACGGGCCCTGGCCGCAGATGCCGACGTACTTGCCCTTGGCACGTGCCGACTTGATCGCCATCGACAGCAACTTCTTGACCGCCGGGTTACGTTCGTCGAACAGGTGGGCAACGATCGACGAATCACGGTCCAGGCCCAGGGTGAGCTGGGTCAGGTCGTTGGAGCCGATCGAGAAGCCGTCGAAGATCTCCAGGAACTCATCGGCGAGCAGTGCGTTGGACGGCACTTCGCACATCATGATGATCTTCAGGCCGTTCTCGCCCTGCTTCAGGCCGTTCTGTTCCAGCACCTCGACGACCTTGCGGCCTTCTTCCAGGGTGCGCACGAACGGAATCATGACCCACAGGTTGTCCAGGCCCATTTCGTTACGCACGCGCAGCACGGCCTTGCACTCCAGCGCGAAGGCGGCCGAGAAGCTGGGATCGACGTAGCGGCTGGCGCCGCGGAAGCCGATCATCGGGTTCTCTTCGTGCGGCTCGTAGTTGCTGCCGCCGATCAGGTTGGCGTACTCATTGGACTTGAAGTCCGACAGGCGCACGATCACCGGGTTCGGCGCGACCGAGGCGGTGAGGGTGGCGATGCCTTCGGCCAGACGGTCCACGTAGAAGCCGACCGGGTCGGAATAACCGGCGATCTTCTCGTCGATCTTCTTCCGGGTCGCCGGGTCCTGGCGGTCGTATTCCAGCAGCGCATTCGGGTGGATGCCGATGTGGCTGGCGATGATCATTTCCAGACGCGCCAGGCCGATGCCGGCGTTCGGCAGCTGGCCGAAGTCGAAGGCACGTTCCGGGTTGGCCACGTTCATCATGATCTTCAGCGGTGCCGGCGGCATGTTGCCCAGATCGGTGGTGGTGCGTTCGAAACCGAGCTTGCCTTCGTAGATGAAGCCGGTATCGCCTTCAGCGCAGCTGACCGTGACCAGCTGGCCATCTTCGATGACCTTGGTGGCGTTGCCCGAACCGACCACGGCCGGCACGCCCAGCTCGCGCGCGATGATTGCGGCGTGGCAGGTACGGCCACCGCGGTTGGTGACGATCGCCGAGGCGCGCTTCATCACCGGCTCCCAATCGGGATCGGTCATGTCGGCGATCAGCACGTCGCCCGGCTGCACGCGGTTCATGTCTTCCAGCGTCTTCACCACGCGGGCGACACCTGCGCCGATCTTGGCACCAACGGCGCGGCCTTCGGCCAGCACGTTGCCGCCCTTTTCAGTCAGCGCGAAGCGCTCGATCTGGGTGGCGTGGCTGCGCGACTTCACCGTCTCCGGGCGCGCCTGCACGATGAACAGCTTGCCGCTGACGCCGTCCTTGGCCCACTCGATATCCATCGGGCGGCCGTAGTGCTTTTCGATGGTCAGTGCCTGGCGCGACAGTTCGGCCACGTCTTCATCGTTGATCGAGAAGGTGGTGCGCAGTTCGGCCGGGGTGTCCTCGATCCTGACGCGCTCGCCGGGGACATCCGAATACACCATGCGGATCGCCTTGCTGCCGAGCGAACGGCGCAGGATCGCCGGCTTGCCGGCCTGCAGGGTGGGCTTGTAGACGTAGAACTCGTCCGGGTTGACCGCGCCCTGCACGACCATTTCGCCCAGGCCGAAGGACGAGGTGACGAACACCACGTCGCGGAAGCCGGACTCGGTGTCCAGGGTGAACAGCACGCCGGAAGAACCGACACCCGAACGCACCATCAGCTGCACGCCAGCGGACAGGAACACATCCTCGTGCTTGAAGCCATGGTGGACGCGGTAGGCGATGGCACGGTCGTTGTACAGCGAGGCGAACACTTCCTTGACCTTGTGCACGACATCGTCGGCACCGGTGACGTTGAGGAAGGTTTCCTGCTGACCGGCGAAGGAGGCATCGGGCAGATCTTCGGCGGTGGCCGAAGAACGCACGGCCACGGCCACGTCGCCACCGCCGTTGTCGGCGCTCAGCTTGGCGTATGCCGTGCGGATGTCCTGGTCCAGCTGCGGCTGCAGCGGCGCATCGATCACCCAGCTGCGGATCTCCTTGCCGGCGATGGTCAGTGCGTTGACGTCCTCGACGTCCAGCGTGGCCAGCTTGTCGAAGATGCGCTTGGACAGGTCGTTGTGCGCGATGAAGTCCTTGAAGGCTTCAGACGTGGTCGCATAACCTCCAGGAACGGAGACGCCCAGACCGGCGAGGTTGCCGATCATCTCGCCCAGCGAGGAATTCTTGCCGCCTACGCGGGCCAGGTCGGCCAGACGCAGTTCGTGCAACCACAGGATGTTCTCGTTCAAGCGCGATGCTCCGTTTGGCCATCGCCCGAGGCGGGCTGAATGGCCGCGTCCGTAGGAAGAAGTCGATATGATGCCGGGCAGACCACCGTCGGCACAAGCTTGTGTTGACGGCCCTTTTAGGCTTCGTAGGGGGTAAAAGCGCGCATGTCGACCATCCGTCCGGTGTTCTACGTTTCCGATGGAACCGGTATCACCGCTGAAACCATTGGGCATAGCCTGCTGACCCAGTTCTCCGGGTTCAGCTTCATTACCGACCGGATGTCATTTGTCGATGACCCCGAAAAAGCCCGTGAAGCCTGTGCCCGGATCCAGGCGGCGGGGGAGCGCTACCAGGTCAGGCCGATCGTGGTGAACTCCTGCGTGGACCAGAGCCTGAGCGTGATCCTGTCCGAAAGCGGGGCGCTGATGCTGGATGTGTTCGCCCCGTTCATCGAGCCGCTGGAGCGGGAACTGTCCAGCTCGCGGCTGAACCGGGTGGGGCAGGCGCACGGCATGGTCGACTTCGACACCTACCACCGGCGCATCAATGCGATGAATTTCGCGCTGACCCATGACGATGGCATCGCAGTCAATTACGACGATGCCGACGTGATCCTGGTGGCCGTCTCCCGGGCCGGCAAGACGCCCACCTGCATCTATCTGGCCCTGCACTACGGGGTGCGTGCGGCCAACTACCCGCTGACCGACGAAGACCTGGAAAGCGACCGCCTGCCGCCGCGACTGCGCAACTACCGGCGCAAGCTGTTCGGCCTGACCATCGACCCGGACCGCCTGCAGCAGATCCGCCAGGAACGCCGGCCGAATTCGCGCTACGCCAACCTGGATACCTGCAAGCGCGAGGTGGCCGCGGCCGAGGTCATGTTCCAGATGGAACGCATCCCGACCCTGAGCACCACCCATACCTCGATCGAGGAGATCTCCAGCAAGGTGCTGGGGACGCTGGGGCTGCAGCGCGAGCTGTATTGACGGGCGCGCCACGACCAATGGTCGTGGCCTGCCTGCGCGGAGGGTATCGGCCGTTGGTCGATACGCGGGCACTTTGGCCGGGGCCGATCAGTCCCCACGTTGAAGGGCCAACGTGTAGGATCGACCCATGGCCCGAGCCTTGCCCCGTACCGAACGCATTCCCCGCCTGAGCCGGTTGAGCTGGCTGATGGGGCTGTACGCGGAGAACTACCGGCATCTGGTGCGCCTGTTCGCACCGGCCGAGCTGGTCGCCGGCAGCTACATCTCCTCGATCGGCGACGGCCTAGACGTGCGCCTGGATGTGATCGAGTGCCACCGCTACACAGTCGAGCTGCGCCTGACCTACGACCTGGCCGACCCGGTCACGGGTGAACCGGACCCCTCGGCCTATGTGCGGCTGTACCGCGATGCGCGCCAGGCCGAGACCACCCATTGCTACGTCGGCCGCCGCTGGCAGGACACCATGGGGCTGTACCCGCCGCCGGCCGAGCTGATCAGCCATCGCATGCGGATGAATACCTTCCTGGGCAAGTGGCTGGAATACCTGGCCGAACGCGGTCATGGCGTGGCCACCCTGCGCCGCGACCCGGACGGCAGCGCGGACAGTGCCCGTGACCGGCGCCTGTCGCTGGTGCGTTGATCGGCCATAATCGACGGCTGACCCACCGCCGGACCCGCGCATGCCGTATACCCCGATCGTCGCCACCCTGGGCTATGTGCTCTCGCCTGATCGTCGCCAGGTGCTGATGATCCATCGCAATACCCGGCCGGGCGACCACCACATTGGCAAGTACAACGGCCTGGGCGGCAAGGTCGAACCGACCGAGGACGTGGCCGCCGGCATGCGCCGTGAGATCGCCGAGGAAGCCGGCATCGACTGCACGGCCATGCGCCTGCGCGGCACCCTCAGCTGGCCGGGTTTCGGCAAGCACGGCGAGGACTGGTTCGGCTTCGTGTTCGTCATCGACAGCTTCGAGGGCACTCCGCACGGCGGCAACCACGAAGGCACCCTGGAATGGGTGGACGTGGACAAGCTGGACACGCTGCCCATGTGGGAGGGCGACCGCAACTTCCTGCCGCTGGTGTTCGATGCTGATCCGCGCCCGTTCCACGGCGTGATGCCGTACCGGGATGGACGCATGCAGAGTTGGTCGTACAGCCGGCTGTAACCTGGACCGGCGTTGTTCGGCACGCCGTACGGGCGCGCGGGATGATTAATACCCGGGTGATATTGACTTCGTAAAATTACCCGGGCAATATTCGCGCGTCGTCTTCGATGCCGTCGTCATGTCCCCGTCCCGACTTCCTGCTTTCAGCTGTTTCGACGGCCCTCGTCTGGTTGCTTCCGGTACCCCGGAAGTGGCTGCGCTGGCGCTCAAGCGGCTGCGCGCCGACAATCCGGCCGGTCGGCTGCTGGTGTTCGACAACGCCACCGGGCGCAGCCATGACTTCGATACGCGCGGCAGTGATGCGCAATTGCTGGCACGGGTAGCCAAGGCATTTCCGTTGGCAACCGGATCAGACGCCGGGCCCTCTGCCGATGAGGAACCTGTAGCCCTGCGGGGCCGCGGGCGCCCCAAACTGGGCGTGGTCGCCCGTGAAGTAACGCTGCTGCCGCGGCACTGGGCATGGCTGGCCGAGCAGCCGGGAGGCGCATCGGTGGTGCTGCGCCGGCTGGTGGAAGCGGCCAGTCGCGCGGCTGTGGACAAGGACCGCCAGCGCCGCCACACCGAGCGCGCGTACCACTTCCTGCAGGCCATTGCCGGTGATCTTCCGGGCTTCGAGGAAGCCATCCGCCTGCTGTTCGCGCACGATCGCGCGGGCCTGGAGGCTGCGTTGCAGGCCTGGCCCGGGGACATCGGCGGCCACGCCCTGCGCTTGGCCTTCGACGACCCCATGGATGGCACCGATGGTTGAACCATCACGCGGCTGCTGAGCCACCGCTTCATCTGACCCCGGGCTGCGACCCGCTTCCCACTGTGCTTGCTTTGCTGGCGGAAACGCCGGGCAGGGCATCGCCTTGCCCAGAGAACCCCATGCGCTCGCCCATGAATCCCCCACTGCCAGTCGTTCCGCCGCTGTGGCGCACCTACCTGGCCCTGTTGTTGCCGATGCTGCTGACCAATGCGTTGCAGTTGGCCGCAGGCACGCTCGACAACATCTACCTCGGCCACCTGCTCGGCGCCCACGCGGTTGCCGCCGCAGCCGCGTTCTTTCCATTGTTCTTCCTGATGCTGGCGCTGGTGGTGGGCCTGGCCACCGGTGCCACCGTGTTGATCGGGCAAGCTTGGGGAGGTGGCAGACCGCTGCAGGCGCAGGCGGCTGCCGGTACCGCCGTGGCTGTGGTGCTGGCACTGTCGGTGCTGGTCGTGGTCGCGGGCGGCGCCTTGGTGCCGCAGGTGCTTGCGGCACTGGGCACGCCAGCCCCCATCCTGGCCGAGGCCATCGTCTATGCGCGTGTCCTGCTGCTCGGTGCGCCGGTGTTTTTCCTGCTCTGGTTGGCGACCTCGGTCAGCCGCGCCGTGGGCGATGCGAAGACGCCACTGCATGCGCTGCTGTTGGCCACCGTGGTTGGTCTGCTGTGCACGCCGCTGTTGATCCTGGGCTGGGCCGGGCTGCCACGGCTGGGCACGGCCAGCGCAGCGGTGTCGGCGGTACTCGCCTCGGCCTTGGCGCTGGCCTGGCTGTTGTGGCGTTGGCATCGCGTGGGCCATCCGCTGGCGCCGGACCGCGCCCTGTTGCGTTCGGTTCGTTTCGACGGTGCCCTGGTGCGCGCGATGCTGCGCATCGGCGTACCGGCCTCGCTGCAGATGCTGAGTCTGGCCGTCGCTGAAATCGTGCTGCTGGGCTGGATCAACCGCCATGGCTACCAGGCCACCGCAGCCTATGGTGCGGTCAATCAGCTGATGAGCTGGGTGCAGTTGCCAGCGATGTCGCTGGGTATCACGGCCACGATCCTCGCGGCGCATGCGATGGGCGCAGGGCGTCCGACGCGCCTGCCTGCCATCGCCCGGACCGGTGTGCTGCTTGGTCTAGTGCTGCTGGCGGGTGTGGTGACGCTGGTGATGGTGTCGGCGCCGTGGTTGGTGGGCCTGATCCTGGAAGCGCCTGCGGTACGCGATCTGGCCACGCTGCAGCTGCGTGCGGTGGTATGGGGCGTGCTGGCGATGGGTATCAGCGCGGTGCTGGTCGGGGTGATGCGGGGCAGCGGCACAGTGCTGCTGCCGGCACTGCTGGGCATGGCGGCGGTCCTGCTGCTGGAGCTGCCGCTGGCGAAGTGGTTGCAGGCACATCATGGTCTGGCTGGACTGTGGTGGGCGTGGCCGTTGGGCTTGCTGGCGGTGTTGGCGCTGCAGTTGCTGTGTTTTGCCCGGTGGCGGCGCCGACTTCCCGCTGCCGACTGAGGTGCGGTGCCCGTCTTGCACGGGCCGGCGCTATTGGCCTGGATGGGCCATGCCCGGCGGCTCGATTACCGCCGGTGCGCCAGCAGCAGGTGGAAGTGCTTTTCCCGCTGCTGGCCATCGTTGCCGGCCGCGCTTTCCCGATGCGCGCGCCAGGCCGAGATGCTGAAACCAGACACGCGCAGGGCCAGTTCCACCGCGTCCAGCTCGTGCAGGTGGAAATCGGCGGCAAACGGCAGGTTGCGCATGAAGCCGGCATCGCCGAAGGCCAGGCACAACCGGCCGCCGCGGCGCAGCACCCGCGCCAGCTCGTCCAGGACTGGCGCCAGGTTCGGCCAGAAGTACAGCGTGTTGACCGCCAGTGCCGCGTCCATGCTGGCATCATTCAACGGCAACGCGTGGACGTCGCCGGCCTGCAGCATCGCGCGTGCCGACAAGCCGGCGGCGTTGAGTCGCTGGTTGCCGGACTCGACCATGGCGGTGGAAAGATCGATGCCCAGGTAGCGGCTGTCTTTGGCCTGCAGCAGCAGGGGCGCGAAGGCGGCATTGCCGGGGCCGATTTCCAGCACCTGCTCGGCGCGGGTTACTGCCAGCAGGCCGATCGCCGCATGGTTGAGCGCGCCGTTGCTGCGGTTCATCGATTCGGCCACGGCCAACGCGGCCTCGCCGTGGGGCTGCCGCAACTGCGCGGCCAGGGTGCGTGCTTCCAGCATCGACATCGTCCATCAGTAAGGAATCGGACGTGGCGGCGGCGGGTCCGCCGCTGACCATAGCGCCGACGGTTCGGCATGGGAAGTAGGAAAACCCCGGCTTGTGGTGATCAGGAAATGTCCAGCGTCGCAGTCGGTGAGAAGTGGTTGTCCACAGGGGGTGTGGATTACACGTGGGCAACTTTGTGGATAAGCGCTGCCAGGCGCCACCCCCCTAGGCTGTCAAGATGGGTGGCGAAAAATTCACCGCAGGTGAGGATGGGTGAGTGGCGGGTGAAGGTGGCGGTCGGTCGGCGCTGTTGCCGGTGGCAGCGCTCGCGGTACCCTGTGGGCCTTGATGCCCCGTGAGACTTCATGAAACGTCACTTCTCGATGCTGCGCGAGTTCCATCTGGCGGACTGGTTCACCCTGGCCAACGCCTTCTGCGGCACCGGCGCAGTGTTCGCCGCGATGCGCTTCCTGCAGGACGGGGAGCGCGGCTACCTGCTGTTTGGCATGGCGCTGATCCCGCTGGCCTTCATCTTTGACGCGCTGGACGGCCGCATCGCGCGCTGGCGCAAGTCCAGCTCGACGCTGGGGCGCGAGCTGGATTCGTTGTCCGACGTGATTTCGTTCGGCGTGGCCCCGGCCGCGCTGGCCTACGCCTGCGGCATGCAGGGTGGCTGGGACTGGCTGGTGCTGAGCTACTTCGTCTGCTGCGGTGTCAGCCGCCTGGCCCGCTACAACGTGACCGCCGAGGCCATGAGCGGTGACGAGGGCAAGGTGAAGTACTTCGAAGGCACGCCGATTCCGACCAGCCTGGCGCTGGTGATCGTGCTTGCCATCGCTGCCGGCACCGACGCCATCGGCCACGACCTGTGGCTGGGCCAGTGGCAGGTCGGTCCTTGGCAGCTGCACCCGCTGGTGCTGCTGTTTGCCCTGTCGGGGTCGCTGATGATCAGCAAGACCCTGCGCATTCCCAAGCCATGAACCCGTTCCGCAGAGGTATGCGATGAGCCAGGCGGCCAACGACGCAGGCAGCAGCGATTTCGAGAACCTGGCACGGCAGTATTTTGGTGCCTGGGGGGACGCCCTGCGCCATGCGGCGGTGCCTGGCGCGCCTGCCGGCGATGATCCCGGCAGCTGGCAGCGCCTGTTCGACTGGTGGGGCCAGCTGCTGCCCGAACAGGGCGGTGGCGCGCCGGAAGATGCCGTGCGGCGGTTCCGCCAGCAGGCCGGTAGCTGGTACGGCACGATGCAGGAGGTGGCCGCGCGGTTTGCCGGTCGCGATGCCAGCAGTGCCGAGGTTGCCCAGGCCTGGCGTGAAGCGGTGAAGGGGCAGGGCGACGGCATGCTGCAGTGGATGCTGCAGGGCGCCCGCGGCAGTACCCATGCCAGCGCTGCATTGCCTGAGTTCGCTGCCTGGTTGCAGCAGTGGCAGCTGCAGGCCGGTCCGTGGCTGCAGAGCCCGGCGTTCGGCCCCGGTCGCGAACACCAGGCGCGCTGGCAGACCCTGCTGCGCGCACAGGAAGAGTATCAGCAGCACTCGCAGGCGTATGTCGAGCAGATCAAGCAGGCACTGGAAGAAGCCTTCGATCTGTTCGAGCAGCGCCTGCGGGAGCATGAGCAGCCGGGCAGCCAGCTGACCAGCGCCCGGGCGATGTTCGATCTGTGGATCGAGGTGGCCGAGGAAGCCTACGCCAAGGTCGCCATGTCCGAGCCATTCCAGCAGATCTACGCCGCGCTGGGCAATGCACAGATGCGTTTGCGGGCGGGTGTGCAGCGTGAGGTCGAGCAGATGAGTGAACGGATCGGCCTGCCCACCCGCACGGAGATGGATGCCGCGCACAAGCGGATCGCCGAGCTGGAGCGCAGCCTGCGCCGCGTGCAGGCACAGGTGGCTGTGCTGGCCGGTACCGCCGCTGTCGATCCAGCGGCGCAGCCGGCGCCGGCCAGGGTGAAACCGGCCTCGCGCAAGGCGGCAAAGAAGGCCGCCCCTGCGAAGAAGGCGGCAGCGCCCAAGACGCCGGCAGCGAAGAAGGCACCCCGTACCACCACGCGGAAATCATGACCGATGAAAGGGCCGCTGGGCTTCAACGCCGATGACCTGATGCAGGAGACCCTGGCCATGCAGCGCAAGCTGATGGAAGGGCTGAAGCTGCTGCCGCAGGTGGAGGACGTCGACTATGGCGTGACTGCACGCGAGGAGGTCTGGCGCGATGGCAGGGTGGTGCTGTATCGCTTCGTCGGCGAGCACGCGCCAACCCGGCGCACACCGCTGCTGATTGTCTATGCGCTGGTCAACCGTCCCTACATGGTGGACCTGCAGGCTGACCGCTCGCTGGTGCAGAAGCTGCTGGCACTTGGCCAGGACGTGTATGTGCTGGACTGGGGCTATCCGGACCGCTCCGAGCGCTACCAGACCCTTGAGGATTACCTGCTGCGCTATATCGACGGCGCGGTGGATGCGCTGCATGCGCGCAGCGGTGGTGCCGTAGACATGCTGGGCATCTGCCAGGGCGGGGTATTCGCGCTGTGCTATGCCGCACTGCGCAGGCAGAAGCTGGGCAACCTGATCACCATGGTGACGCCGGTCGATTTCCAGACCGCCGACAACATGCTTTCGCATTGGGCGCAGCAGGTGGATGTGGACCTGCTGGTGGACACGCTGGGCAACATCCCGGCCGATCTGATGAATGCCAGCTACCTGATGCTCAAGCCGTTCCGCCTGAACGTGCAGAAGTACGTGGGACTGCTCGACATCCTTGACGACAAGGCAGCGCTGGAGGACTTCCTGCGCATGGAAAAGTGGATCTTCGATTCACCGGACCTGGCCGGCGAGGCGTTCCGCGATTTCATCAAGCAGTTCTACCAGGGCAATGGGCTGATGAACGGCACGGTGACGATCGGCGAAGAGGCCGTGGATCTGTCGCAGGTGACCCTGCCGGTGCTGAACATCTACGCTGAGCAGGACCATCTGGTGCCGCCCGATGCGTCACGGGCGATGCGTGGCCTGCTGGGAACCCAGGACTACACCGAATCCAGCTTCCGTGGGGGCCACATCGGCATCTACGTATCCGGGCGCGCGCAACGCGAAGTACCGGCGACGATCGACAGCTGGCTGAAGCTGCGCACGCCGGGTTCAACGCGGGCCTGAGTCCGGCCGCGCCGGCAACGCGAGCGTACCGGTGAAAGGTGTATGCACGACGTGGAGGGTGATCTCGGGTTGGCCGGCGATGAAGTGCCTCGGCACCCGCCGCGAGTAGGTGAACTCGGATGCGTCGAGCACTTCCATGCGCCGACGCAGCGTCGGGCCATTGTCGGGAAGCGTGATTTGGCTGATGCCATCACCGGTGAACAGGAAATAGCCCGCGCCGCCGGTCGCACGCCGCGAAGCACCGCTGGCCGGATCAAAGTATTCGAAGCGGTTGCTGCAGGCATCCCAGAGCGATACGCCGACGACGGCCGGGTACTGGTCGATCACGTTGTGGCTCCTGTCGGTGCCTTCGTACACGGCGGTGGTGAGCCAGACGGTACGCGACAGAGTCAGCGCGGACGGGCCGGCCTGCGGGCAGTCGAGCGCATGGGCGCTGGTGGCGGCAGCGCTGAGCAGGGTGGCCAGGATGAGACGTCGCATCGGGAGCTCCGGCAGTCGCGTGTAGCCGATACAATCAGCGAAGTTGACCGGAGGTGACATGGGACGTTTCCTAAAAGCGGGTGGGGTGGTGATGTCTGCCGGGCTGTTGGCGTCGTTGGCCGGTATCGCGAGCGCCGCGCCCAGCGCCGCGGCACGTGCCGAGATCGCGCAGTTGATCTCCAGCCTGGACGGCTCCCATTGCCGGTTCCAGCGCAACGGCAGCTGGTACGAAGGCAATGACGCGCGTGCGCACCTGCAACGCAAATACGATTACCTGTTGAAGAAGGACATGGTGGACAGCGCCGAGCAGTTCATCGAGCGTGCGGCCAGCAAGAGCAGCATGAGCGGCAAGGCCTATCGCATCCAGTGCCCGGGCCAGCCTGAACAGACGGCGGCAGCCTGGTTCGGCGCGCGCCTGCAGGCCCTGCGCCAACGCACGCCGTAGACATGGACCCCGTGTAGAGTCGAGCGATGCTCGACGGGCCGTGCCCGTAGCCGAGGAGGCGCCGCGATGAACACTGCACCCAGGACGCTGTCGCGCTCGTTGAACGACCGCATGATCGCGGGCGTCATGGGCGGAATCGCCCATCGTTTCGGCTGGAATGCCACCCTGCTGCGGGTGATCTATGTGCTGGTCTCGCTGGCGTCGGCCGCGTTTCCCGGCATCCTGGTCTACCTGATCCTGTGGTTGCTGATCCCCAACGAGGCTGATTGAACACGACCGGGCGCCCCAGGCCGCTCTGGCTGCGCGCGCTGCAGGCGCTGGGCGCGGCATGGACGCTGCCCAATTCACTGATCGGCCTGTTGGCCGGACTGGCCGGGATGCTGGGGGGCGCCAAAGCGCGCTGGAGCGGCCGCGACTGCGCCCTGGTGTTCGACCACTGGCCGTGGGGGCCGGGCGGGGCAATCACCCTGGGCAATGTGATCCTGCATACCGGGCATGATCTGGGAATGTCCTGCCGCACCTACGCGCACCAGGCCGGGTGGGGCGTGGAGCCGCTGATCCGGCTGGATGATCACGAGCGCGCGCATGTCTACCAGTACCTGGTGCTGGGCCCGTTGTACCTGCCGGTGTATCTGCTGTGCGGGGGAGTGAGTGCGCGCAACCCGTTTGAGCGGGCCGCCGATCATTACGCCCGGTACGGGCACGGCTGGTGGCCGTAGTTTCCAGCCAACGGCGCAGCCCCTCGTGGGTGGCTTGGGTTGGTGGCGAAAAGCAGGATCGCTGAGGGCTGGCCGGGAGGGTGGGGCTGGCGGGGACGCCGTGAACCCATCCCTGGGGGCTTAGCCGCGCCATCCATGGCGCGGATACCCCGCCAGCCCCCCCCCCCCCGCCCCGGCCAGCATACGGCGGAGGCCGCCCCCAGTAAATTAAAAGGAACTAAAAAAACGGTCGGCATTCGTATGGTGGGAGGCGCCCCGC